>JAGCTA010000285.1 GCA_017963875.1 Victivallales bacterium
AACCGCGATAGCGGTGGTGCGCAACCCACGGAAAACAGGGAGAATGTCGGGAGAGCCGCGTAGCGGCGATGAGAACCCTTTGCGGGCGGAGCGCCGTCGCGTTAGCGACAAGCGCAGCCCATAACATAGTAGCGGCGATGAGAACCCTTTGCGGGCGGAGCGCCGTCGCGTTAGCGACAAGCGTAGCCCATAACATCTGTGCGCCGCGAGACGCGAGGCAAATCTACGGGTTGTGGTAATGACCGCCTGCATTGAGGTTAAGGCAACGGAAAAGTTGCTCGAACAGCAACAGGCGTGCAATCTCATGGGTGAACGTCAGAGGCGAAAGTGACCACAGCAGATTTGCGCGTTTTTTGACGGATGCGTCAAGGCCATACGGACCACCGATGACAAACACGCATTTGCAGTCAAGTCGGTTAAGATATGAGGCGAAGTCAGCGGTAGGAAACTGCTTTCCCTCCTCGGAGAGAACGATAATATGCGCTGAACGCTCCTTGTCCAGTTCGTGCAGAATGGCTTTCCCTTCCTCCACGACATTGGAATCTGGCAAAATACGGATATCCAACTTTGCATATGGCGTCAGCCATTTGGCGTATTCGTCGCAACGCGTCTGGAAGGCACGGTCTTTGAGTTTGCCGATGGCGATGACCTTGAGAAGCATCATGGCTTGTCCAATGACAACAGTTCAGATTCTATCGAGCATCTTGCGGATTTGGGATTCCCTTGCCTCGATTGAACGGCAGAGTTGAACTTGGACGCGTGCTCTGAAAAGGTTCTGTCCTTCCTCGCGGATTTTGAAATAGACATCCCCCGCTATGTAGTCAGCAAAGAAACGGAGGGCCAGTTCGTATGTGATGAGCCGTATGCAATCATAGAGGTAGTTTTTGTCTGCTTCAGTGAGAAAACCCTGGGCCTGCTCGCGGTAGCCCTTGAGCAACGCAGAGCACATGTCCAGGTCAAAATAGACGGATGAGACATCATGTGTCTCCTCGCCAGCGGGATTGCAGCATGAGCGGAGGCAGTCGCCGATATCGTAGTGGATCAGGCCAGGCTTGACCGTGTCCAGATCGATGATGGCAGTCCCTTTTCCTGTGACGTCATCAATCATGATATTTGCTGTTTTGGGGTCGCCATGGATTGGTCGCAACATCAATTCTCCACGTGCCTTTGCATCTTCAAGCACGCTGCACCATTCCCTGCGCGAATCGAGAAACTTAAAGACATTGCTGGCAACTTTTGAACTGTTGAGCCGTTCGCGGCCTTCTTTTGTTTCAAGGGCGTTGTCAAGCGTTTCGAAATAGCCTGGCGTGATGTGGAATCCAGGCAGCGTGTCATGGAGTACAGAGGAATCCATGTTTGAAATCGCATGATGGAACTGGCCAAGGACTGCGCCGACCTCGTGGGCGTGGTCAGCATTCTGGATGCGCTCGTATGATTTCGCGCTTGCAATTTGAGTAATTGCGCGCCAATACTCGCCATCGTCGTCGATGAAGAAATCACGACCGTCCTTTGCTTGGATGATTTTCGGCAGTTGCCAGATGCGGTCCGCCTGCTCCTGTTCATGCTGGAACACTGCGTGGACGTGTTTCGTGACGTTGTTCATATTGCACATGACCTTTTCAGGTTCCTTGAAGACCTTTTTGTTGATTCTTTGCAGAACGACCCGCTGTTCCGAAAAGACAGTCCGATAAATCACGAGATATGTATCATTGACATTGCCGTGTCCCATAGGTTCTGCGGAGAAGACGCGTCCATCGACATCGAATTGCTGGGCAATCATTGCACTTTTCATTTGTAGCACCTTTGGAATATGAGATGGTAAAAACAATACGCATACACTCTATTCCCCATGAGGGTAGGTTCGACCTCTCGAGGTCGTATTCCTTTTATGGTTTCTTTCCCCCAGGTTTCGCTTCGCTCAACCTGGGGTTACTGATATTTGACCCCTTCGGGGTCTTTCACAGTCGCCTTGTCATGTATAATTACCGCCTCTCATGGGGAATAGAGTCTCTGCATAATATAGTTCAAATTACTCGTATAACAATTTATGTTCCTTAAAAGAGAAAAAGGAAGGGAAGCCTGTTTTCTGCGGTGTTGCGACAATGATGTGGTCAATGACCTCTATGCCGATGATTTTACCAGCCGTGATAAGGTATTTGGTTGTCCTGATGTCATCGTTGGAAGGTCTGACGTCTCCCGTCGGATGGTTGTGCGCAATAATGATTCCAGAGCACGATTCCCTTATGGCTTCCCGAAAAACCTCGCGTGCGTGGACTAGCGACCGATCCACAAGCCCCAAGGATACCATGACATCCTTGATCAGTTTTAAGTGTGTATCCATAAGAAGAACATGAAATTCCTCCTGCGTGGCCGTCGGAAGAATGCTGCGAATATAATCTGCAATCAGTTCTGGGGAATTGATTTGGAGTTGAGTTTCCATGCGCAATTTGACCATTCGCCTGCCGAGTGCAAACGCCGCCGCCAACCCAATGGACTTTGCCTGTCCCATTCCGTGTTGCCTCGAAAGTTCCTCTGGGGACGCCAGACTAAGGTTCAGAAGGTTGTTCCCGTATGATGCCAGCAATTCCTCTGCCAGACGCATTACAGGCATTCCATGGACGCCTGAACGCAGAAGCACAGCCAGCAGTTCCGCATCGCCCAGTGCCTCCGCTCCCTGGGAAAGAAATCGTTCTCGTGGCATGTCCATGCCGAAGGAATTGTCTGGCTGATTTTGCATAAAAAAAAGGAAAGTAAAGGATTATTTGAGAGGCAAATTCTGAAAACGCCAGCGCCCGACCATGTTAGCATGGTCGGGCGCTGTGAAACAATTGATTCGTTAACCTGCCTGAAGACTGAATCCAGGCAGAGGATGGATGGAAGAAGGATTACTCTTCGTCTTCCTCCTGCTGTTTGGCGGCTTCCGCCTTGATTTGAGCCGTGAGTTGCGACGGGACGGGATCATAGCGTTCAAACTTCATTTCGAAGGAACCGCGCCCCTGTGTCATGGAACGCAATTGCATCGGGTAACTATAGACTTCGGCGAGCGGCACTTCGGCATTGAGGACCTGGAGGCCTTCGTCACGGTCCATGCCGAGGATACGTCCGCGGCGGGAGTTCAAGTCGCCAGAGATGGAGCCCATGTATTCTTCGGGGAACACAATCTTGAGGCTATAAATCGGTTCCAGAAGCATTGGCTTCGCGTTTTCCATGGCGGCACGGAAGGCGCCACGCGTGGCGATTTTGAACGCCATTTCGGATGAATCGACTTCGTGGTATTTGCCATCATAGACCGTGGCCTTGAAGTTGATGACCTTGGAGTTGGAGATAGGACCACGCAGACGTGTTTCATTGACGCCCTTTTCGACTGCGGGGATGAAGTTCTTCGGGATGTTTCCGCCGACGACTTCATTGGCGAAAACGAAATCTGGTTCGCCTTCCGCTGGCGTGTATGGCTCCAGACGGAGGTGGACTTCAGCGAACTGTCCATGGCCGCCCGACTGTTTCTTGTGGCGGAACTGGGCGGTCCCTGTGCCATTGACGGTTTCGCGATAAGGGACTCGCGGTGTTTCCAGAACCGAACCGACCTTGTAGTCGTTCTTGAGGCGCGTGACCATGAGATTGAGTTGGAGGTCGCCCATGCAGGAGACGATGGTCTGCGCGGTTTCAGGATCGCGTTTGACTTCGATGGTTGGGTCTTCGGCGACGAGACGCATGAGGCCAGCGCCCAATTTGTCTTCTTCGCCCTTGGCTGCTGCGGAAATTGCGTTTTTAGTCGTCGCCTGCGGATATACGATGGGGGCGAGACGGAGGCTGGAATCCTTGCTGCCGAGCTAATCATTGAGGCCAGTGTTCTTCAGTTTGGCGACGGCGATGATTTCGCCAGGGCCAGCAGCCTCGACTGGAGTCTGCTCCTTGCCCTGCATGACGAGGATATTACCGAAGCGTTCCTTGTTGTTTTTCGTGATGTTGAGGAATTCCGAGTCTGGCTTGAAAGTGCCAGAGAGGATTCTGATGTAGTTCATCTGACCGATGAAGGAATCGTTGACGGACTTGAAGACATAACCCAGCGCGTCTGAGGAGGTACGGTCCAGTTCGCCTTCCGCGATGTTCAGCGGGATGGCGTCCGTCGGCGCGGGACCGAAGGACAGGATGGCATCTGCCAGTTCGTCGATGCCCAGGTCTTTGTCGGCGGAGCCGACGAGGATGGGGACGAGAACGCCTGAGAGGACGGCCTTTGCGAAACCTGCGGTCAATTCCTCTGTTGAGAGTTCGCCTTCGTCCAGATATTTCATCATGAGTTCTTCATCGGCTTCCGCGATGGTGTCGGTCACTTCGGATTTGGCGGCTTCGACTTCGCTGGCGATTTCTGCGGGTGCATCAGCGGCGAGCACGGATGCCACGCCTTTGAATGTCGTCCCCTCGCCGATTGGGAGCGTGTATGGGATGCAGAGCGTCTTGCCATAAGAATCACGTATGGTTTCGATGATGGAATTGATTGAGATTTGGTCGCGGTCGCAGCCGTTGATGAAAATCATGCGCGGCATATTGCGGTCACGGGCCTGTTTCCATGCGCGGATGGTGTTGGGGCCGATGCCAAGGTTGGCGTCGATGACAAGAACCATGAGGTCGGCGATGTTGATGGCGTTCATTGCCTCGCCACAGAAATCGGAGTTTCCTGGTGTGTCGGCGAAGAAGAAGTAGCCGTCTTTCCATGGGCAATGGAGAATGCTGGTGTAGATGGAGGATTTTCTTTCCTGCTCTTCTGGCTTGTAGTCGGAGACGCTTGTGCCGTTATCGACGCTGCCCTTGCGCCCGACGACCCCAGCCTTAAACAAGAGAAGGTCTGCCAGGGTGGTTTTTCCAGCGCCTGCGTGGCCTGCTAATACAAAGTTACGAATTTTGTCAACGGCACAGTTTTTCACGTTCAGTACTCCACACGATAATTGTTTCAACTTGATGAGGAAGGCGTGCTTCCTGTCTTAATGTAAAAAATACAACACAGTAATTTAAATCCTTAAATGGCATTTGTAAATATTTTTCAAGGAAAAAATTGCGAAATTAGATGAAATCTACCAAAAAGACGCGATATTATACCACGGTCAAAAACATGCTTTGAATCGTGGCGCTGATTTGATAATGCCATGGCATTGTCATCTGGATGATTCGCATGGGATTTGACAGAAGGGAAAACAAACTGGAAGAAGAAACACTTCATCGGGCATTCAGTGGAGTCGAGCAGGTCTTGGAATTGGGAAAAGTCTGCGAGATTGTCAGGGCCGCTGGCGGGCGGGCGCTGTTTGTCGGCGGTTGTGTGCGAGATGCATTGCTGGGGCAGGCACCAAAGGATTTTGACATTGAAGTCTATGGGCTTGGGGCTCGGCAACTGTGCGACATCCTTTCACGCCATTATCGTCTTGATACGGTCGGGGCATCCTTCGGTGTCATCAAACTGCACGGCCTTGACGTGGACATATCCCTCCCGCGAAGTGAAACGAAAGTAGGCGAGGGGCATCGCGGGTTTGACGTCAATGTAATGCCCCAGTTGTCATTTCGTGAGGCCACAGCCCGCAGGGACCTCACAATCAACGCCATCATGTATGATTGTCTGAGTTGCGAAGTGATTGATCCATGGAATGGCATTGGCGACTTGAAGGCGAAAACACTGCGCCACGTGAGTCAGCATTTTATTGAGGATCCGTTGCGGGTGCTTCGAGTCATGCAGTTCGCGGCACGGCTGGATTTTGATGTTATCCATGAGACCGTCGAAATATGCAGTTCTATGACGCCAGAGGACCTTCCACGTGAGCGGCTTGGCGGGGAATGGGAGAAATTGCTGGTAAAGGGGATTCGCCCGTCGAGAGGGCTTCGTTTTCTCAAGGAATGCGGCTGGATACGCTATTATCCTGAACTCCAGGCATTGATGGGTTGTGAACAGACGCCTGAATGGCATCCAGAGGGAGACGTGTGGGAACATACGCTGAAGGCGTTGGACGTCGCGGTGTCCTTGAGACGCAGTGATTTCCATGATGCGTTGGCATTTATGGCGGCCGTGCTATGCCATGACTTTGGCAAGCCGTTGACATCTGTTCGGTGTGATGATGGACGCATCAGAAGCATCAACCATGATGTGATTGGAGTCAAGCCAGCAGGAACATTTCTCAGACGGTTGTGGTTGAACAACGACCTGGAGAAACTGGTTCTTGCGCTTGTTGCTTGCCACATGCGTGTCCACGAGGTCGCGCGTTCAGGCAGCGACCGTGCGCTGCGGCGGTTGGCGGTTGACGCGAAACGACTGGATTTGCTTGCAGACATATACGAATGCGACCTGAAGGCGTCCAAGCCACGAAGCATGGAACTTGTTGAACGGCTGAGGGAGAGCATCCATCGACTGGACATTGCCACATCTGCACCCAAACCCTTTGTGCTTGGGCGGCATCTTCTTGCGCATGGCCTGAAGCCGTCGCCAGCCTTCAAGGAAATTCTCGACCGATGCTATGAGGCGCAGTTGGACGGGGCGTTTAGCGACGAGCAGGGCGGCTTGGCATATCTTGACAATTATCTGAAAGAACATGGACTGGTCTGAACTAGCACAATCATGCGGCTGCATCGACATTGCCTGCCTTTCGCCTGAAGACGTTTCTACGGAGGCATTGAGGAAGCGATTGACGGAATGGCAGGGGGAGGGCAATGCGGGTGCGCTGTCATACGTCGATGAACGCTCTGACATTTTGACGCAACCGTTCATGGCGCGTCCGTGGGCTAAGGCCGCGCTTGTAATATCCTTTGAACCAGTGCCTGACCCAGAGTGCATGCTGAGAAAACTTCCAGAGGCAGAACCTGGCAAGGTGGCGGCGGTGATTGCGCCGTATGCCATGAATGAGGACTATCATCAGACAGGGAAACGCAGATTGCAGGCGGTCGTCGAGAAATTGGAGTCAATATATGGCCATGCGGAGTTTGAATGTTGCATAGACACGCGTCCCGTCATGGAGAAGCAGTTCGCGCGGATTGGCGGGTTGGGCGAACAGGGCATCAATTCCCTGATACGAAATGAAACGCACGGAGCGCAGATTCATCTGGGGGTCGTGTTCACGTCGTTGCTTCTGCCGACTCGGCTGATTCGCCATCATGTGAATCCACCGTGCTGTGAATGTCATAGATGCATAAGAGTCTGCCCGAACAGTGTTTATTCCGATGGTCGTTTTGAAATCAGGCATTGTCGCGCCTGGCTTGCGTCTGAGTATCGACAGGCTTTGGATACGGTGCAGCAGCGTCTTCTAGGGGACACGTTGTTTGGCTGTGGTCGTTGCTCCCTGGCTTGTCCTGCGACCGTATCGCCAAAGTCAAAGGCGTATCGTGTGGATCCGCTGGCATTGTTGCGGATGCCATCGGCGCAGTTGCGCAGTTTGATAAAAGGAACCATACTTGAATATACGGGGGTGACGGTGCTTAAGCGCAATGCCGCCGCAGTGTTGGCGAATGCGACCCCTGAAACTGAATGGAAGTCACTGCGTGAGGAATTGCTGAATTGCACCAACAGTCCCGTCGTCAGGGAAACGCTGATGCATGGACGCGGACAGACCAATGGCATGGGTGGAAAGGATGAGACTATGAGCAAGTAATTTATGGAAAAAAACTTTGTTTTCTATAGGGCCTGGTTTGCTTTTTTCTGGCATTGATCTTACGGCATCATGACCTTGAAATACTTGAAGATTTTCGACGAGCGAGGCTAGTAGCATAGTCAGAACGTTCATGACAGTAGATACCTGCCTTTTTGAAGAAATCAGGATCATTCTGCAATAGTCCTAGGAGACGTCTGGCAGCACCGTCTGGATGGCTACGTCCACTTTCCCATGCTTCAACGGATTTCTGAGTCACACCGAGACATTGGGCAAAAATCCGTTGCGGCATTTTGACCGAATGACGAAGAATCTTGATTTCTGAAGGGGTGAAATCAGGTACAACAATGATATGCATTTTATCGACAATGATTCCTTTGTAATCGCCTTTTGCCAACCGATGCACATCCTCCAATGCTTCTGCAAATCTTCCCATGGTTCAATTCTCCAATTCCAAGGTTTCAACTACCATTTCTATGCCACTTGGCAAGAAAGGATGGTAAGACGATGAATTCGCGAGACATTTCATTATTAAAAGGGGATTCCATGACTACTACAAAACATAAATAATTACGATCGTTTTTCCAAATGAAAATCTTGTTTTGCTAATGTACCCTTTTTTTTAGGGATTGCAATCGACAAATGTAAATTCCTTCACCCTTACATTTGAAACATGGCTATTTGAATTAATGGAAAAGTAGATGATATTATAATTATAATAAGTAAGAGTTTTGTTTCTTAAGAGGGTAGGTTCGACCTCTCCGTGGCCGCATTCACATAGAGATCTGCTTTCCCCAGGTTTCGCTTCGCTCAACCTGGGGGTACTGATATTTGCCCCCTTTCGGGGGCTTTGCATGGCCTCGTTGGCATTGGTGCCAATACCTTCGGGGGCTTTGCATGGTCTCATGGCATGAGTGAAAATACCTAATCTCATTGGGAACAAAGCGGTGGTTTTTTATCGGGATCTTGTGCCTATTGGAATGCATAATATGCAAAAAAGGGTTAGTTGATATAAGGTGGTGGCGATGGAAAGTGCGTTGTTAAAGGCATTGGCCGAGCGTGGGTGTGGCGTGGAGGAGTCTCTCGAAGAAACGTTCATGGGCAAAGAGGCATTTTATGAGAAGATACTTCGGATGCTTCCCGCAAAATGCAATCTTGACGCTGTGTCGGATGCGTGCGCTGCTGGAAATGTGGAACAGGCGTTCAATCTGTCCCATGACTTGAAAGGAATGTACGGCAATGCAGGCTTGACGCCGCTTTTCCGCGCTTGCAGTGACATTGTCGAAAAACTTCGTGCAGGTCGTTTGGATGGTGTCCAGGAAGATCTAGAAGCACTGAAAATACGTCATAATGAATTGATGCAAGTGATTCTCGATAATTAACTTGAAGAATTTTAACAGAAAAAAATTTATACCATGGGCATTCATCAGGAAAACAATGATTTGAGCGGCATCAAGGCGCTGGTTGTCGATGACAATCAGTTCCATGCGGAATTTATTCGCGAGATGCTAGAGGATGCCAAGGCGACGGTCGTTTTGGCTTTTTCAGGGGAAGAGGCATTGGCGGTATTGGAGAAGATGCATGATTTCTCTTGCGTCATTATGGATACGTTGATGCCAGGAATGGATGGGTTTGCGACTGCTGAAAGAATACGAAGAATGGCCTCGCCCGAATTGCATGTGCTGCCAATCATCGGCATGTTGTCCCATAAGAACAAGGACGACCATGAAAAGGTGTTTGCCATCGGGATGAACGGCGTGTTGACGAAGCCGATTAGTCCGACGAAGTTATATGAAGAGGTCAATCGTCTGCACCATAATACATTTCTTGCGCAGCATGGCAATCGTGAATCGCTGAAAGGGCTTAGCGCTTATGTCTTGGTGAGGGACAGGGGAGTATGCGATGCCATAGGACAGCATCTGGAGGACAACGGCTTACAGGTTGTCCGTTATTATGAACTCAAAGACGTTTTGGATATGGCGAACGAGAATCGTCGATATGACTTCGCTTTTGTGGAATGGGACGATAGCGCGGAGGACGGAAGCGAACTCGCGCGCCAGGTGACGTTGTTCGCACAGAACACCTTCAAGCATCTGATTGCAGTCATAAAGGATTGGTCTACAATAGAATCGCAGGCGCTTGGACTTGGCATTGACGCCTATATCAATACGTCCCCGACACGGATGGAAACGTTGAATGTGCTTCAGAAGGTCATGCATGACGATGAATTGAAGGCAAAGCAGACATCGGAGGATTTCAAAGGCGTCCGCATTCTCATCGCAGACGACAATGTCACGAATGCCATGATCATGCAGAATGCCATGGAAGCATTTGGCGCGACGGCGGATATTGCGCAATCAGGTTCAGAAGCATTTGAAAAACTGAAGAATGCGCCTGAAAAATACTACCAGATGGCATTTTTGGATATATTCATGCCTGA
>JAGCTA010000038.1 GCA_017963875.1 Victivallales bacterium
GGGACATTCGGGCAGGCCGCCTTGACGGCGTCCGCGCCGTTTTTCATGCTGTATCTGTTGATCCAGCATTCGGGCTCGTCCACGAGGTAGATGCTGAGCAGCGCGGGGTGGTCGTACATGACGGAGCAGTGCTTCTGAAGCGCGTAGGCGTCCTCGCTGTGGAGGTGGCGGCGCGGAATGCCCATGAACGCGAAGACGTTGTGCTTCTGGCAGTCGTCGAGGTAACTGACCATCTCTCCATCAGTCACCTTCTGGTTCTCGAACCTGTAGGAATGGGTGACGTTGAACTTCGCCTCCTCGATGCCGTCGAATACTGTCAAGTCGTCCGACGGATCGCGGTAGGTTCCGATCGGGAAGAACGGCTTGCCGTCGATCATGAGCATGTTGTCGTCGCGGAAGGTGAATTTGTGCGCGGGGTCCTTGTTGACGAAAAGGAACTTCTGGTTTTGTGCATTGGTTGTCAGGACGATGTCGTATGTGCCTTTGGCAACGGTGCCTTTGGAGGCAAAGACGATGGAGTTGCCGTTGACTGCCTGGACGTCGAGCGGCTTCCCGTCAAGCGTGGCGGAATAACTTTTCGGAAGATTTGGATAGAAAGTAAAGGTGAATTTCGGGTTTGCATTGAATTTACCGCTGTGAATGTCGGGCGTAATCTTGAGAGGTGCATTGTCTGGAACGTTGTTGATTGTGAAAGTGATGGCTTTGGTTTCGGGATAGGATTTCGTGGTGATCCAATGTGACTTGGCGAACCATTTGCCAGGCGCAAGCGCGTATGGGAAGGTGTAGGAACCTTGCTTGTCACTGATTTCCGAGAAGGACTGGTCTTTTGGAAAGTCTGGATTCTGCGAGAGGATGATGCGGAGGCGCGGTGCAACGCGCACTCCCGTCGTTTCGCCAAACGTATTGAAAATGAACGTTGGAGGATTGTTGTCAGCGTTGACTTTCCAGATGGAGTTCAGTTCGATTTTGTGGACTTCGAGGTCTTTGAATTGCGCTGTCCCTTGACCCTCAATGACAAGCCAGATTTGGATGAATTTGACCTTGGGCGGAATGGCTCGTGTCATGCCGATGGTGATTTTTGTCCAGTCGGTCTGGCCGATGATACCGCGCGGGAATTCGCCGCCAGTGACCCAATGCTTTTCTGCATCCAGGAAGCCGAAAAAGAATGTTGCCTGTCTGTCTGAGTTGTTGCGCGGGTGGACATTGATGGACTTTACCATGATACTTCCGCCGTATGACGCGCCGACTTCAACTGGGAGGCAATAGGTTGCATAAAAACGGTCGCCGTTGGATGCCGTGATCTGGAAGGCACCGTCAACATCCTCGAAGCCTTTGTTGCCGATGGCCCAGCCTGCCTTGCGCAGTGCGGGAATGCCTTCGCTCAATGGCGTTTGGTAGACGGATATGTTTTCGGCAAGCGCAATAAGAGAAAAACAGAAAAGAGTCGTTAAGAACAGATTTTTCAATGACATGCAGATACTCCTTGTTTTTGGTATACTCGCCTTGATTTTTCTATTTAAAGCCTTTATTTTATTGATTAATTGTCTTTTTTGGACTGTTCTATAAAATGATTGCATTAATAGAGATTTCAAGTCATGACGCAGTGGTTCGATGTTTTATTGACTATGAGGGCCGATGGCGCATGAATCAAGTTCAACTAGTTGAAAATGAATCGGTTAATATTGATAATAAGGGGAACCATGAAGCAATTCGTTTCGTTTGCCGCCATTTTGCTGTGCAGTCTTTCAATAGTAGCCCAGGATACCGTCAAGGCAAGTTCCTTTGGCTTTAAGCCTGATGATTCGACAGAATGCCTCCAGACTGCCATCAATTCAGGTGCGCGGACGGTCATCGTGGACAACGTCGGCAAACCATGGATTGTCAGGCCGATTCGTCTTCGCGGCAATCTTGAACTCGTCTTTGAAGACGATGTTCTGGTTCTCGCGAAGGAGGATGCCTTCCATGGGCCGACAAATTGCATGTTCACAGTCAGCAACGAAAAGGACATTGTCATCAGGGGAGGGCGAAACAGCGAACTGCGAATGCGTAAGAAGGACTATCAGGACAAGACGCGCTATTCGGTCTCCGAATGGCGCCATGCCCTTATGGTCTTGAGTTGCGAAAATGTGGTCATCAAGAACCTCACCATCAAGTCATCGGGGGGGGACGGCGTCTACATCGGCAGGGAAAACGGCATGGGATGTTGCAGAAATGTTCTTGCTGAAAACATTATCAGCGACGACCACCACCGCTGCGCTTTCTCCGTAATCTGCGGGCGGGACATCCTTGTTCGCAACTGCGTCATGAGCAATACCAAAGGCACGCTTCCGCTCGTCGGTTTCGCTTTGGAGCCAAACAGCCCTGATGAGGAACAGGTCAATATCGTTTTCGAAAACTGCGAAAGTTTCGGCAACGCGGATATCGGTTCATACATTTTCGACTGGCAGGTCAAGGGAGACGGCACCGTTCCGCCCGTTTCAATCACGTACAGGAACTGCAACTTCCATGACAATGGCCGAGGCGCTTTCTTCGCCAATCCCGTCAGGCCTGGTTCGACTCCAGTCACGGGGACGTTCGATTTCATCGGTTGCTCGTTCCAGTCGAAGGCGGGGCGCGTTATCACGTTCATCAACTGTCTGGAAAACGGCATCAAATTTACTTTCAAGGACTGCAAGGTCATCGCTGGGAAGGCCTGCACCGCAGTCATGGCGTTCTTGGTGAAGGACAGTTTTTCGGCAAAGGCTTTCATCGGTAAGGACATTGTCCCGTTTGGAAACATCGACTTGGGCAATCTACAGATCATTGATGAAGTGGAGCGGCAGCCTTTTACCTTCGGAAATTTCAAAATACAGGGCATTAGCACGCTGACGGGATGTCCGACATATCAGGTTGGGGTGGATGGAAAACCTCAACCTGTTGATTTGAAGAAACTTGTTGCAGAACATCAAGCGGATGGAAAACTGGTGGAGAGTCTTCGAGCGTTCCGTCCTCCGAAGGTGTTTGCGCCAGAAGGCTACGAGGCGGAAAGGATGGGAGCAGGGGATGTGGCTGGGTATGAATACCGCTTCAGAGATGCCAACCGATACATCCAATGCGTTCCGAAAGGCACGACCGCCCGAATCAAGATAAAAGTGACGCCGTTTGTGGACAGACCTGAATTTCAGAATCCAAAGCATCGAGTCATGGTGACTGACCAGAACGGTGTGAAGTATCCGCCACTGGATGTGACTGAGAAAGAACAGGTTGTCGAATTAAAGGCAGAGGACAGCGATAAGGTCTATGTTCTGTCGTTCAACTCGAACAATCCTGTAAATATTTGCAGTGATTCGCCAGGTCACGGCATGGTCGCATCGGCGGTTTCCCTCGCCCATTCGGACACGATGTGGTATTTCAACGTTCCTGCGGACTGCGAGAACGTCAACGTTCTGGTCAACTGCGAGAATCTGGAATATGTGAATGCGGAGATGATGGACGCCATGGGGAAGGTCGTCGCCAGGCTGGACCATCATGACGGCATCGGCTGCCTTCATGCCGTTCGTTCGAAGACGGCGCTGAAGGAAATGTGGTCGTTGCGGTTCACGAAGGCCGTGGAGGACTACAGTTTCACTCTTGGCGATCCGCTTGAGCCAATCGTCTTCACGTCGCCAGCGAACAGTGTTGTCAAGTAGAAGACAATAATTAACCACATTGGAGGAATGAATCATGCTGAAAAAAATCTTGACAACGGTAATCGTATGTCTGTCATGTTTTGCGGCGATTGCGCAGGAGGCAGTCAAGGCAAGTTCCTTTGGCTTTAATCCTGATGATTCGACAGAATGTTTGCAGACTGCCATCAATTCAGGCGCGCGTACGGTCATCGTTGACAACGTCGGCAAGCCATGGATTGTCAGGCCAATTTTCCTCCGCAGCAACCTCGAACTCGTCTTTGAGGATGACGTTCTGGTTCTAGCGAAGGCGGATGCCTTCCATGACAATAACGACTGCATGTTCAGCGTCATGAATGCAAAGGACATCATCGTCAGGGGCGGGCGGAACAGCGAACTGCGGATGCGCAAGAAGGACTATCAGGACACGACGCGGTATTCGGTCTCCGAATGGCGTCATGTGCTGTCGTTCATGAGTTGCGACAATGTGGTCATCAAAGATTTGATTATCAAGTCATCGGGCGGTGATGGCGTCTATATCGGCAAGGCGGGGCGCAGGAAATGATGCCAGAACGTTCTCGCGGAGAACCTGATTTGCGACGACCACCACCGTTCCGCCTTTTCCGTGATCTGCGGGCGGAACATCCTTGTCCGCAACTGCGTCATGAGCAACACGGGCGGCACGCCACCGCACGATGGCTTTAGTCTGGAACCGAACCTTCCCGACGAAGAGCAGGTCAACATCGTTTTCGAGAACTGCGAAAGTTATGGAAACAAGGCCATCGGTTCGTACATTTTCAACTGGCAGGTCAGGGGGGATGGTACCCTTCCACCCGTTTCAATCACGTTCAGGAACTGCAATTTCCATGACAACGGCAATGGCGCGTTCTACGCATATCCCGCCAGACCAGGGACGACTCCTATCACGGGGACGTTCGATTTCATCGGCTGCACCTTCCAGTCGAATGCTGGGCGCGTCATCGCTTTCAACAACTGCCTGGAAAACGGCATCAAATTTACTTTCAGCGACTGCAAGGTCATTGCGGGAAAAGGCTGTACCGCCGCAGTTGCTTTCAACGGCAGCGATACCGTCCCATTCGGCAACATCGACTTGGGTAATCTACAGATTATTGACGAAATCGAACGGCAACCGTTTGACTTCGGCAGTTTCATCACGCAGGGCATCAGCACTTTGACGGGAAAACCGACATATCAGGTCGGTATGGATGGAAAGCCACAGGCTATTGATTTGACGAAGTTTGTAGCAGCGAATCAGGCAGATAAGAAACTGGTTGAGATTCTCCGCACGGTTCATCCCAAGGTGTTTGATCGAAAAGGTTGCAAGGCGGAGAAGGCAGGGCCAGGGGACGAGGCGGGATATGATTATCGCTTCAGAGGCTCCAATCGCTACATCCAATGCGTTCCGAAGGGCAAGACTGCTCGCATCAGAATCAAAGTAACGCCGTTTGAGGACATTCCTGAGTTGCAGAATCCCAAGCAACGTGTCACTGTGACAGACAAGAGCGGTATCGAATGTCCGCCGTTGGATTTGACAAAGGAAGAGCAAGTTGTCGAACTGAAGGCGGAGCGTGACGACCAGGTCTATGTCCTGTCATTCAATTCGCGGAACACGGTGAACGTCTGCAGCGATTCGCCAGGCCACGGCATGGTCGCGTCATCGGTCTCCATAGCCAACTCAAGCACTCAGTGGTATTTCAATGTCCCTGCGGACTGCGAGACTGTCAATGTATTGGTTAATTGTCCGCATCGGGAATATGTCACGGCGGAGATGATGGATGCGACAGGCAAGGTCGTCGCCAAATTGAATAGACATGACGGCATCGGCTGTCTTCGTGCCGAGCGTTCGAAGACGGCGCAGAAGGAAATGTGGTCGCTGAGGTTCACGGAAGCCGTGGAGGACTACAGTTTCACTCTTGGCGACCCGTTAGAGCCAATCGTCTTCACCGCCCCTGCAAACAGCATCGTCAAATAGGGTTTAATTGTAATATTGGGATTATCAGATGCGGGTAACGTTGAAAGATGTTGCGGAAAAA
>JAGCTA010000286.1 GCA_017963875.1 Victivallales bacterium
GAAGGCTCGCCGTCAGACACAGATTGCTCCTGCGTTCTATCTGGACCCATATTTCGTCGAGCCGAATGTCGTCTGGGCGGCCAATCTTGAATGGAAGGAATACCCTGACAGGGCACGCTATTTTGCCCGTAACCTCCAATATGCAATGGAGTGTACTGAGGAGTACATGTGGACATGGGGCGAATGCGGTTCATGGTGGCGGACAGTTCCAGCGAAGGGACGAGAACGAGAGGCCACCAATGGCAAATATTCGTGGGTAAGCCGTGCTCCAGGCGTCACAGCGCTCATTCGTGCAGCAATGATGTCCGAAGAACAGCAGGAGGAGAAACTGAAGGCGCTTGCAAACCAAAAGGCGAGTGGCGACAACTTGCTGAAGAACGGAGATTTCAACGAGAACGCTCCAAAAGAGCACGAAATTCCCTCATGGGGATTCTGGAGAGCGAGGTCCAAAGAACTCCCCTGCATCTGGGGATGGCTGCCGAATGACGGCATTGACGGCACAGGCTGCGCGTTCTTGCAGGATGCACAGGATGCCTGCTGGCTTCAGGGGACGCCTGTCATGGGCGGAGATATGTTCTTTGTACGTGCGAGAGCCAAATTCGACGATTCACAGATTAAGCCACAACGAGTGCCGCGCGAAAAGGCAAACGGCATTTTCCGCTGGGAGGTTCGAATCACACCCCAAGTGACGCTACGCATCCGTTGGCAGGATGCGGAAAAACGCTGGCACAATACCCATAAGGATCAGATTTTCACTTTCGGTCCTCCGCAAGAAGACGGCTGGCGAACGGCACAAGGCATCGTACGTGTTCCTGCCAATAGCGTTTTTCTGTCGATGCTGTTAGGCATCAAGGGTGTTCGAGGCAAAGTCCTTTTCGATGACATTTCCCTACAACCCGTTCGATGAAATCAGCCTTAAAACGGCCACGAGTCATAGTGCATTGGGTGCAAAAAGTTTGCAGACCCAACTGTCTTCATCGAAGATTCCAAATGCGCGAAAGATGTCATGAGCGATTTTGATATGGCCCTGCGCATTTGGATGAAGCGCGTCAGCATGGAGATAGAATTTCGCTGGATCATCGCTCCAACTTTTGAAATGGTCGATTAGTGGCAGACGGTATTCCAATGCAACGTCTCTCACAACCTGCGCCAATTCAGGTACGCTTGAGCGTTTTGCGTCTAGGTTGAGCAAAACAGGCAATGGCGTCTGGAGCACGGTCAGTGTGTGAATTGCATCGAATTTCTCCACCAGTTCACACAACTGCCTGCGGAATACATCAGGCGTGACGCGTGTGCTGTCATTGGTGCCAATCATAACCAATGAGACGGTCGGCGCGAATGCTTTGGCTCGCCAGTCGAAATCGCGCAGTAGCGCCTCGCAGGTGAAGCCAGAGTACGCGCTGTTCAGCACAAGGTCGCTTTGGCGTCGCATTTCCCATAGGACGCGTTCTCGGAAAAGTTCCGAGAAATCGCGCATGCCGAGTGTGTGCTTTGCCCCGTGTGTAATGCTGTCGCCATAGAAAAGCCAGCGCGCGGGCGCTTCGCCAGCAAGGATTGCCTTGATTCGTTCCATTTTATGTGATTATTGCGAAACCTGGTAGTTGTTTCCTGCGTCAATCCAGCAATAGACGTTGATTTTGGTAACACCAGCCGCAGTGAACTCCATATTGATTTTGCCTGCGACCGCGCCAGTGGAGTTCAGACCCTCCACATGGCCGTCTTGGAACGAGAAGTTGCCGTTGCCGCCATGGGCCTTTGGATAGTAACGGCTGGTTTTTTCGGTCGTGTCACCTGTTGGTGCGGAAGTAAGCAGTGCGTATGCCGCCTGCTCGCTATCGTCAACCTTGATCTTTGCGAAGGCATCGCCCATCACCATGAAGGACGATGGATTCTTGATCATATTGAGCACAATGAAACGATCCTTGTAACTGCCATTCTGAAGACCGAACTGAACCGCACTGGTCGAACAGGGGGCTTCAACATAATACGAAGCCGTCGGCAAGCCCGAGGTGTTGCGAATGGCATACGTCGCTGAGGCGCTCTTCCATTTGAAAGGATTGCGGCCTGGGCAGACGACTTCATCAGGCGTCTTCGATGACAGGTATTCATTGCCGTATGCCCCCATGGCGATGAAGTTAACCCAGCGCGACGAGTAGTTGAGGGTCTGCGGCAGAAAGCCAGGATAGTCCGTCTCGTAGATTTTGAATCCTGTGATGGTCTGCTTGAGGTTGTTCACGCAGGAGATGGAACGCGCCTTCTCGCGCGCTTTGGCAAGCGCGGGTAGCAGCATGGCCGCCAGAATGGCGATGATTGCTATGACTACCAAAAGTTCAATGAGCGTGAATGACTTATGTGTTTTCATGGTTGTGTCCGTTTTTCAAAACAAGTTAGAAAGATTAGCATATTATGTCCTATTATTATACTAAAAAAACGTCACGATTGAATATGTCGATGGAGTTTTTCAGCAATAAAAGATAATGGGGGAGTAGGAAGATTTACTAGATGAACTTGACGATGATGTAAGACAAATGGAGAGCCCGCGTCTGTAGTGTGGAAGGTGAGTCGGTTTGGTTCATTAGTTATTGATTTATCAATAAAAACATTTTTATCAATGGCTCTATTCCCCATTAGGGGCGGTAAATATACATGACAAGGCAACTGTGAAAGACCCCGTAAGGGGTCAAATATCAGTACCCCCAGGTTGAGCGAAGCGAAATCTGGGGAAAAATGCCATAAAAGGATTACGACCTCTAGAGGTCGAACCTACCCTCATGGGGAATAGAGCGTTATCAATAAAAAAGTGACAAAGACAGGAAATAGAAGATGAAGTTTATTTCACCATTTTCTCAGGACTTTCTTGACTACCATGCGACCCTGGAACAGCCTGTGTCTCAAAAGACTCTTTAGATTTACGTTTCAGCAGACGACGCAATGGGAAAAACAGCCAGGCAAGAAAAATCAGTACAACGACCGCAACGGCAGTCACAGGATAAGTGGCAATTCGGGTAAATTGCTCGGGTGATTGCTCTGCTGTCGTTTTAATTCCCTCTTCCACTCCAGTGCTGATCTTGTAAGCAGCCGTGACCATCGCCGCTGACAAGCCCAATGCGACGATTCTTTTCCCTTCAAGATGTTGAAGTATTTTTCCTCCTGTTTTTTGACTGCATTCCAATAACAGTTTTGATGTTGCTGAAGAATCTGCCTTCAAACCATAGCCAATCAGTTTGGCGGCATCTTCCTTCGGGAGTTTTATGAGGAAATGAACTGCATCGTCGCCGAAGCATCCAACGGCCTGTTTCCCAAGTCCTGGAAGAATGGCCTCCAGTTGCAGGAATTCAGGACCGATGCGCTTGGCTATAGGCATGATGTCATCCGCATGGATGGCTAGATTCCTGGCGGCTTGAGGAACATGGGCGCATAACTCCCAGAAAAGTTTTCCATGCTTTTCACCTTGTTCCAATGCTTCCAGACCACCATGGGCAACTGCTTTCATGACATCATCCCCATATTGCTTGCAGGCACGCTTGAGCGCATGTTCAGACGCTTCACGAACGGCAGGAGTTAATGTCTTCCCGCTCTTTTTGGCAGCGGCTTCAAGTGTTTCTGAAATGACTTTCTTTGCCACCGATGCTGAAGCGGCTTCAACAGACTGCATTCCAATGAATAAAACAAAAAGAAGTAAAAAAAACATGTTCATTTGCCCTGACTTGTAACATTGCTGTTATTGTCATTAATTACCTGAAGGAAATCCTCGCATTGTTCAATGCAAAGTCTAACGGCTTTTCCCGCTTGTTCCCGTGCTTTTTCTGTCAATCTTTGGTGATAGTTTTCGCTCATTGTTGAAATCTGCCTTTCCAAACGTGCTGGAAGAACATTTGTCACTTGGTAAATATCGTATGCACTCCAAATCGTTCCACCTGCCGCTATTAACGCTCCAATGATGTCTCCAATTGGAAGTGGTCCGTCAATTGCGCTGGAAATCCCGCATGTCGTCCAAGATGCTGAAAGCCTAGCAACAATTGATGCCGTTGCAGAACGGATGCACTTATATGTACTTCTTATGAAAAGAACTTCCATTGTTCCTCCAATGGCTGCTGATACTTCATCAATTGCGAAATTCTGAATGTCCTCTGCAAGTTGTAAATTACTATTGAAGAATTCCTTTTGAACTCCCATGTCTTCAACGTAAAAATCATTCAGTTTCATAAAATCTGCCAGCCCAGATTTGAATTGGGTATCATTCTCTTGAATCTGAAGCAAAAAAGCATTGAGAGCGGAAAGAATCTCTGCTCTTCCTTGTTCACATGGAAGGATGATAGAAGACTTTAGAATTGGAAATAGCAAATCCTGAGTCTCAGTGGTTTTTCTTATTGAATCTGCGGCAATATACACGCATAGCCTGCTGCAAAAACTGAAAGATGTAACTTGTTCCACAAAAGGCTGGATATTCTGCTTGGCATGCTCAAATTGCTGTTTCCCGACATTATTGATATTGATCTCGAAATCTTCAAGTTGTTGCTTGAGGTTCCTTTCATGGTCTTTTGCATACTGTGTGATGATTATTCTTATTTTTTCGTCATTCGTATTGTGATTCAATTCATTAATGAATGTGTTTTCCGCAATGCCAGACTTGAAATAAATATCAATACACAGGCAAATTCCAAGGATAAGAATAGATAGCCAGAATATTATTTTTTCCATGGATTTACAGAATTATTAAATGCATTTATTAACGTTTTATTTTAATTAATTTCCCTATGGAAGAAAAAAACTCCATCTTTATCTCATTTTATCGGCATATAGAATACAATCTCCATTCCTTTTTCCAAATGTTTTTATGAAAGAAAAGATTCGCTCTATGTGATCTTGTGCCCATTTCCTTTTTCAGAGAAACATACCGATTGGAATAGAGATAAAACACCGATTGGAATGGACAGAAGAATCAAAAAATGCTCTAGACGGGCCAATAGACTTGACTATTCCGAATTCAATTGTATGTTATTAATTGTTGTTGATAAAAAGAACATCATTCGGAACGTAGCGCAGTCTGGTTAGCGCGTTTGACTGGGGGTCAAAAGGTCGAGAGTTCGAATCTCTCCGTTCCGACCATTCATTTACCACAAGGCACTTGGGTCTTTATCCGAGTGCCTTTCTTTTTGCCATTTCGAGGGTGTTTTTCGAGGTCAAACCGCCCGAAAAGCCATATTGTAGAATCCATCGGGTGAATCCCGCCGCCCCGAAATCCCCCTTTTCCGATTTATCCACTCCATACCCGTCGTCGCTTCGCTCCTAGGGCCGCTGCTATAGCGGGGCTATAGCAGCTATCAGACTATCCGCTTCGCTGCACTCGCGTCTGCGTTTTCCAAAGTCCCTGGACTTTATCCACTGCCCCATTGCCTGCGACCTTGGATATAGCCAATTACGCTTATTCTGCATCCATTCGTGTTACCGCAATCCGTTCTGGAAACCACAATGCACGAATGGTGGAATCTTCTCCGCATCGTTTACAGATTCACCCTCGTGCTTGAGCCAAAGGTCTTTCGCCAGCCAATTGTTCAAGTCCTGCCGATTCTGGCAGGTGGAATTGATTTAAAACGCGACCTTTGGCTTCACGAAAGCACTGCTCACTCCCAAAAACATTTTCGGAAGATTTAGCGAAATCCGCTTGAAATTTTTAGAAAATCGTGTATATTTTTCTAAAATTTCGAGGCGAGAAATGAAATCGATAAAGGAAAAAATACAGAAGAGGATAGAGCGTCTTGAGGCGGGATATGCCTTTTCCGCAAGAGACTTCCTGCGTGACTTCAGGAGGTACGAGGTGGATGTGGCTCTGTCCAGTCTTGTCAAGGAAGGCTTCATCCGTCGTATCATTCCCGGCATCTACGAGCGTCCGCGCATAAACACCCTGCTTGGCACACAGGCTGCCCCAGACCTCTATAGTGTCGCCAAGGCACTGGCCCGCAAATTCAGCTGGCGAATCCACCCCTCTGGGAACACTGCTCTGAATCTTCTCGGTCTCTCCACGCAGATACCCGGGCGAATGATATTCCACTCGGATGGACCATCCAGGAAATACGCCATCGGCAACCGTGACCTTGAGTTCAGGCACACATCCCTGAACGAGCTCGTCTTCCGTCTGCCGGAGAGCACTTTGGTTGTTCAGGCACTGAAGGCATTAGGCAGGGAGCACCTTGACAAAGAGGCAATCGAAACCCTGCATGGAAAATATCCGCCCGCCCTTTGGTCAAGAATCGTCGCCGACACCTGCAATGCAAGCGGATGGATACACGAAGCCATTAGAACAATCAGTACACAGGAGGAGG
This sequence comes from Victivallales bacterium, assembly GCA_017963875.1. The sequence continues at coordinate 6,324 of JAGCTA010000286.1, forward strand.
ACCATGCGACAAATCACGCTTCTTAGCCAAAACCAGAGAAAAGTTTTGTTTGAGGATGCATCTGAAGAACTCAGCATTCCATACGGAATGATTGAGAAGGATTTCTGGGTATGCTGGGTGCTCTCACGAATCTTTGGCGACCAGAATCTCCGTGAGCTTCTCCGCTTCAAAGGCGGTACGTCGCTTTCCAAGGTGTTCCACCTGATTGAACGCTTCTCCGAGGACATCGACCTGATTTTGGACTGGCGGCTAGTCACGCA
>JAGCTA010000039.1 GCA_017963875.1 Victivallales bacterium
CCGCAAATACACCGTCGTCGGCACGGGCGGTGTCATCGAAGCCAGCCTATCACAACGCAAAATCACTGTCAAGCCACGCTGGAGCGATGATGTCATCACGTATGACATCGCGGATGAACGCGGTGGCCATGGCGGCGCGGACCCACACCTGCTTGAGTCTTTCATTAAGGTCGTCCGTGGTGAGGAGAAGAATACGTCGCTGCCAGAGCATGGCATGATGTCAACCGCCGTCGGCCAGGCGGCAGAGATGTCCCGTCGTCAAGGACGCACTGTTGAAATCAGCGAACTATTCTGAACAAATTACTGGCGGAAATACCCTGTCTCCCACAGAACCACTGTCGAAAACATCTGAAAGAACGAAAACACAGAGGAAAACCAATGCCTGACATCAAGAATCCATTGCCGCCCCCAAGGGAATTGGACATCGAATCGACAATGAAGAATATCATGCTCCCGATGAGAGATGGAGTTAAATTGTTCACCAGCATCATCTTCCCTGCTGAAATGCCTGAAAAGGCTCCCGTCGTTCTTCTGCGTTCATCCTATATGCGCAGGACCTACCTGGAGTTGCCTGAACCCGAATGCCTTGCCAATGGTTTCATCTTCATAAGGCAATCGACGCGCGGCACTGGTTGGAGTCAGGGCACTTTCGACCCCGCCGAACGGGACCTCGAGCGCAATGACGCAGAGGATTTCTTCAAATGGCTGGACGAACAGCCGTGGTACAACGGCCGCTGTGTCATGATTGGCTCCAGTTACCTGGCTTGGACACAGTGGTCAGCCATGCGCATAGGCTACCATGGTCTCGTCGGCATCACGCCCCGCGTCGGACCGCTTTCAGGCTGCATCGGTAGCGCCGTTCCAGGCGGCGGTGCCTCGCAGTCATTCACGACACACTGGATGCTCTCCATGCACCACCGCACGCATTTCGGCTATGAAAGCGTCCCGAACTACGATGAGATGGAAATCGACTGGAAACTGCCTATCTGCGATGCAGATATCATTGCTGGCTACGGCGTGAACGAGCCTTTCCGCAAGTTCCTTGATGTCGCCCGCACCCCTGCAAAGTCATTGCTTACCTATCAAGCGGATTTCAGCGGATTCCGCTGCCCCGCATTCATTCAAGGTGGATGGTTCGACGGATTCAAGTGCCAGACCATCGAAAGTTTCCAGTTAATGCGCAAGAACGCAGCCACGCCTGAAGCACGCAACTTCACACGCCTGTTGATTGGTCCGTGGGTCCACGGCGGCCTTGCAAATCCAGACATCTTCGGGGCGGAAACCAACTATGACGAATTGACAAGACGCCTCTGGAAATTCGTCAGAGGCATTCTTGCCGACCCGACAGCGGATCCAATGCCAGAAATTCCCCCCGTCACGTATTACATGATCGGTGAAAACTGCTGGTGCACTGCGGAGACCTGGCCGCCGCAAGGCAGCCGTCCCCAGACCTTCTATCTCCATTCAAACGGCAATGCAAACAGCAACCGTGGCGACGGGCGCATTGACAGTGCTCAACCTCAGGCAGCCGAACAATCCGACACTTACATCAGCGATCCGAATCACCCTGTCCTCTCCAACAATGGCAGACACGAAGCACTTGGATGCTATGACCTTACGCCACAGGAGGAACGCGCGGATGTCCTCGTCTATACATCGGACATCATGACCACGCCACTGACCATCGCAGGCGAAGTCAAACTGAATTTCCACGCATCTGTCTCTACACCAGACACGGATTTTTGCGCAACTTTGACGGATGTGACGCCTGATGGGCGCTCAATGTTGCTTACGTCAGGAACCATCCGAGCACGATTCCGCAACAGTCTGGAACACGAGGAACTTATGATTCCAAATGACATCTACGAGTTCACCATCGACCTCTCGCACATAGCCGCCCGAATCAAGCCTGGGCATCGTTTGCGTCTCAGCATCTGCGGCCAGTCATTCCCTACGCTTCATCGAAATGCGAATTCAGGCAAACGTCTCTTCACTGACACAGAATTGTTCCCTGCACGCTGCACGATACTTCATGACGCAGACCACCCAGCCAGACTCGTGCTGGACACACTGTAAGCCTACGAAACACATATAAACTCATGACTCATTTCATTGCAAACTACCCATCGGCAAATACAGACGCATGGAAAAGGATTGTCGTCCTTGGCGACAGCATCACGCAAAATGTCAGATTCGTCCGCCTGTTACAACTCCATTGCAGTTGCCGTCACCCAGACCGTAAAATTGAGGTTTTCAATGAAGGCTACAGCGGCGGAAGCGCGCCGCACGGTTACAGGCGCATGGAAAGGGATGTATTCAGCCATCAGCCTGATACCGTTTTCATTGCCTTCGGGATCAACGATTTAGGTATTTCGCTCTATGACGACTCCGCGCCCGATGCCGAAATACTTGAAAAGCGTAGGCAAAATATTGCACGCTATAGGGAGTACATGACGAAAATCCGTGATGCCCTCACTGAGCGCGGCATTTTCCCTGTTTTTCTGACTCCTTGCGCCTTCGATGAATACAGCCGCCTTATCACGCATCGCCCACAGCGAATCAGTTGCAATGACGTCGGTGTCGCCCAGTTGATTGAGGTCATTCATGATCTCAGCCTTGGCATCTTCCCCATCATCGACCTCTACACACCAACCACAAGGCTGTTCAGAAGCAACCCTGAACTGATGCTGACCTCCGATCGTGTCCATCCGTCCCCCGCATTGCACGCACTTATCGCCGACACGCTTGCAAAAGCCGTCTTCGGCACGGATTCACCTTCGGCTGGCCTCCCCTTCCCCGCTCTGCCAGAGACAGAGGAACTGGAACGCGTCTATCCGCTGAACGCACTTCGTTGCACAAATGCTTCTGCCACCATCGACTCTTCACAACTGCTTTCTATCGTGGAGGAGGAAGGCGTGGAACTGGCAAAACTGCTGTCCATGAGGAAATGCGAAGAAATGCTTGGAAACTATGAACTGACCATCGAAACCGCCATGGCTGACGACTGCGCACCATTCCTGTGCCATACAGCACCCGAAAACGAAACGTATTACAGGAATCTCCTTGCCCTGTACCGCGACAACCTGTCCATCAAAGATTCCATCACGGCGAAAGCCGATGAACTTCACCAGGCTTATTTCGCCGAACAGGCGCGTCTCTTTAACTTGTTATGTACACAGGGAAAGCCCCTGTGAGTTTCTGTTCTGTGCGCAGGGCGCTCGCCCTGTGAGTTTTTTGTTCTGTGTACAGGGCGCTCGCCCTGTGAAAAAAGATGAAAACCCTATTTGACCATGCAAGAGAAAAACTGCTGCACGAAGAGCAGCCTTTGGCAGCCAAAATGCGCCCACGCACACTCGATGAATACATCGGGCAGGAGCACATCCTGGCTCATGGCAGACTCTTGCGCCGCGCCATTCAGGCTGACCAACTTTCATCGCTTATCTTCTATGGCCCGCCAGGAACAGGAAAGACGACTCTCGCCTCCGTCATCGCGAACACAACGAAATCCCATTTCGTCACATTGAATGCCGTAATGGCTGGCATCGCCGACCTTCGTGCCATCACTGAGGACGCACAACGGCGGCTCGGCGAACAAGGAACGCGAACCATCCTCTTCATCGACGAGGTCCACCGTTGGAACAAGGCCCAGCAGGACGCCTTGCTGCCATGGGTTGAAAACGGTACCATCATCCTCATCGGTGCCACAACGGAAAATCCATACTTCACCGTCAATCGCGCCCTCGTCTCGCGCTCGCGCATCTTCCAACTCAAACCGTTGGACAACGAAAACATCTGCGATATCATGCGACAAGCACTTGCAGACAAATACCGCGGCTACGGCACGAAAAACGTCACTATCACCGACGAAGCACTGAACCATATCGCGGATGTCGCCAACGGTGATGCTCGCGCCGCACTCAACGCCCTTCAACTCGCCGTTGAAACGACTCCGCCACAACCAGACGAAAATGGGTTGCCAGCCATTCACATAACTCTCGAAGTTGCAGAGGAATCCATTCAAAAGCGCGCAGTCCTCTATGACAAGGAGGGTGACTGCCATTTCGACACCATCTCCGCTTTCATCAAGTCCATGCGCGGCTCGGATCCAGACGCCACTTTCTATTGGCTCGCCAAAATGGTCTATGCGGGCGAAGACCCGAGATTCATCTTCAGGCGAATGACCATCTTCGCATCCGAAGACATCGGCATGGCGGACCCGCATGCACTGCCGCTTGTCATCGCGGCTGCCGAGGCATTCGACCGCGTTGGCCTTCCCGAAGGCCATTACCCACTGGCCCACGCCGCGCTCTACTGTGCGACCGCCCCCAAATCCAATTCCGTCATGGGGTTCTTTGACGCCCTTAAACTGGTTGGAAATGAACGTGAAGAGGAAGTCCCAAACCATCTTCGCGATGATTCACGGGACAAGGAGGGCTTCGGCCATGGGGAAGGCTACCAGTATCCACACGCCTATCGAGACCACTGGGTCGCACAGCAGTATCTTCCTAAATCGCTACAAGGCAAAATCTTCTACGAGCCAGGGACTATCGGCTATGAAGCGACGCTTGCCGACACCGTCCGCACTCGCCGTGAACTCCAGTTGGCGGCATTGCGAGAAAATGAAGGACAACTTGCACCGCCTGAAATCCTGACTTTTTCACCACCAGACAAGGCATCGGACAAATGGCTCGCCCGTGCCGTCGATTCCCTCGCACCAACGTTGGCGACCGTCCGCGAACGTCTATTCAGTTCACGTTCCTGGCACCGTCATGACCTCGTCTGCGACCTATCGGCAGACGCGGCGCCCTTCACTTGGGAAGCCATCCGCCGAACCCCCGAAGGGGGTGTCACCGCTGTTGTGAAATCACAGCAAAACCGTGAAATTCTGCTTGAGCAGGCGCGGAACATACCAGAATTACGGCGACCAGAGGTCATCGTTTCTCCCCTGAGTTCATTGGCTTCAGCCATTGGCGACATCAGTTTCGACGTCCTCATTGGACGAAATGTTTTGTCAGATTCAAAAGAGCGCAGTAAAATCTTAAAGCAGTTTCCTAAACTGATGGTATCAGGCGGTTCATTGCTACTGGCGGAGAACATCCCGCAATATTCGCAGCGCCTATATCAATTCATCCCTGACGAGAGTCAGGAATGGTTGAAGGCCATTGCCCAGGCAGAGGAA
>JAGCTA010000287.1 GCA_017963875.1 Victivallales bacterium
CGGCGACTGCCCGAACGACTACGTCAGCAACCGCATCCGCACGATGAACCTCCGCCTGACCAGCGGCGCGACCGCCGTCCACTCCGACATGCTTGAATGGCATGAGGACGAGACGCCCGAGCGAGCCATGCTTCAGCTTCTCAACGTCATTTTCAGCGTGCCGCAGATTTCCGTCAAACTGGAGAAAATTCCTGAAAGCCATCGCCGCGCGCTGCACTTCTGGCTTGATTTCTGCAAGGAGCACAAGCAGACACTTCTCCACAGCTCGCTGACGCCGCACTCGCCAAGTTTCTGCTATCCCGTCATCGAAGCGGAGAGCGACAGCGAAACCATCATCGCCGTCTACCATCCGAAGATGGTTGCTCCGACATCCGCCAAGCGGACGTATGTCGTCAACGCCACTTCCGCCAACGTTCTGACGCTTGAGATTGCGAAGGCGGTTCCGGACGTCACCATCTATGACTGCCAGGGGAATCTCGTCGGAGTCTCCCGCCACGTCCGCGGAGTCCGCACGATAGCCGTTCCACCGTCTGGCCTCGCGGTCATCCAATAGTTTTAGTCAACTGCGCGGCCACCGACCTACCAGTTCCTAGGATAATCAGTAAAAACGGACGCTGACTCCAGTCTCGGGTGGGATCATGAATTTGCCATTGACAAGCCGAATCCCTGTCGGAGTATAACGGTAGACCTGGTTCAGCATGAAGATTTCGGCAGTCTCGCGGTCGGCACCCAAAATATCCAGTTCCACCTCCACGGAGTCTTTGCTGAAGTTGGCAATAAGCAGGATCTTTCTTTTCCCGTCCGATGCTCCGCAGACAGGGACATTGATGTCCTCCGCAGTAGTGAATACCTCGTTTTTCAACTGATAGGCATCGTTAAACATCTTGAATCCGAAATACAGCGGATAAGGCTCTTTTGTGTCAGGATTGAACATTCCCGAATACCTGGCAGCAGAGCAGCGGGCATCATAATAGTTCAACATGGTGGTCTTTGTCCGCTGCATCTGCACCAGCATGGCGAAGGCATGACTGGACGCATAGGTGCTGTCCCGTGGACATCCTTTGACTCCAGAAGAAGTATTCCATTCGTTGAGAATATCCTCGGCTTTTTCAAAGCCGTATTTTGTCAGGATACGGCGTACATAATCCGATTCAATGGAGACCCGCTCCACTGGATTTGTAGCATAACTATGCCACGAGAAGAAATCCAGAGGGGCATTCTGCTCCCTGACATATCTCAGAAAACCGTGAAGGAACTTGAAGAATCCCTCCTGCTGGTTCTGCGGTTCATGTCCCAGTCCATTCAATTCTGGGTCATGGATCTCAAAATAAGGAACTCCCCCGCTGGCATATCCGCCGACCTTGATGGTGTCACCGAAACATTCTTTCAGATGTTTTGAGGCTGTGACATAGAGGTCATAAAATTCTTGAGGCGTCCCCTTCCACATGGCACTGTCTCCCCCTGGATAACAAGCGTCATCTGCTGGTTCATTCCAGATTTCCCAGTAGGTGATACCGTAATGAAAACCATCCGCCCAGCCCTCGTTGTAGTGGCGGATGATGTGTTCGCAAATACGTGCCCATTTGTCAAAATCCTTTGGAGGGAAGATCCGATAGGCTTTCAAATTCCGATAATTCTCAATAGTAACTCCCAGACGATAAAAGGGCTGGCACTTGCGTTTTATCAGAACTGCGAGAAAGGAGTCTGTGAAAGTGAAATCATAGGAGGCAGGATCGTTTTCATCCGCATCAAAGTCTCGGAAGATGTTGGGTATATCCACGTAGAGATTGCCGCCCATATACCCCTGCACGTCATGAAGACGTGAATAGGGAATTCCAGCCTCCTCAATATAATGCATAAGTTCACTTTCCGTCGGACCGAACATCGGCGGCTGGCCGATGCCGTGCATGGGTTTCATCTTCCCGACGATCTTATTGAAATCTGCTGTAATTTTCATTGTTGACCTTTATCAAAATGTCTTATGGAACAGTTATTATACTATGAGAAATCATTTGAAGCCGCATGCTCTGAACGCAGTTGTCTGGCTGCCTGGGTCATCACCATAACATTTCGCCTTGACTTCACTTTGAATCGATAGCAGACGCGGAGCGAGGCATAGCCGTTCCACAATGCGTTTCCAGTCTGCGATGCCCTGCCCTGGCAGTAAATGTTCATCATCCTTGCCGCGATTGTCATGAATATGGCATGTAATGACATACGGAAGCATCGCATCAAGTTGATCGTCTTGAAAAATCACACAATCGTCATCCCAGCCAATTCGAATCCATTCCGCAATATCCTCGCTTTTTTTGCCAGGTTGTCTTTCCAGAAGCAACGCATGACCTGAATCATAATTCAGTCCGAGGTTCGGATGTGGCATGCCACGCATTATGGAAGCGAGAAATTCCGCAGTAGATGACGGCAGGAACAGGTTCTCAAGTGCAATCATCAATCCAAGTCGCTGTGCCTCTGGTAGCACGATTTCCAATTGATGGAGGATTCGCGACCGTGCTTTCTCCAATTCGACCTTCTCGAACACGCCGAATTCATCAACCATGTTCCCAACACGACGCGTTCGGTCGACATGAAATGTCACAGTCTTTGCTCCGAGTTCAGCCGCAACAACCATCGCCTTGTGCGCCTTTTCCAGACATAAATGCTCCGCCTCGGGGGCGGGAAATCCAAAGGAATCATGCGGACCATGGGGGGCATGGGCATCGTACACAACCAAGCCATTGTTCTTCAAGGCGTTTTGCATAGCATGGAGATAGGCCAAGTCGTCTGCGGCCTTCATCAACTGAGAAGCATCAAGCATGACTCGCCTGACGCCATACGACGCCAAGTTTGCCACTCTTTCTGGAATCATTTCCGCAGTGGCATCCGCCCCAAAATTATATGAAACGTCTGGCAATTTTACATTCATCATAAAAATCCTCGTACAGCCTTGTCTTCTGTATGATATATAATATGACACATTTTAACCATAAATAAATGTCAGATTAAAAACATTCACTCGCTTTATATGACAAGCCATACGTATTTTCCATGAGCAAGCAGGTTATGTAATGAAAGCTTTCCTGCAACACGTCCTAACAGAAACAACGACAGTCGCCCCAAATTCAAGCCAGCAGAAAACAAAAATGTCGTCTGATGGCAACAACAAACACCTGCGAGTGAACAAACTGTGAAACAAATGACACAATACATTACGCACTGATTCAAGCCATGTCAAATGGGCTGAGTGAAATTTGCTTTTCAAAATTTCTGATGCCAATTGAAAAAGTAAACGCACCCCCAATCCTGTATTCCTGTGCATTTACTTTTACAAAGCGGAGGAGGCGCATTTACCCTGTCTCAAGAAAGTCTGAGCTTTGACGCGGCCATGACTTGCCGAAATGCATTTTCTCCA
>JAGCTA010000288.1 GCA_017963875.1 Victivallales bacterium
CAGCATGATGTGTTTTCCTGTTTGATGTGTGGTGGATTTACCGCCCATCTGGACGGCGTTTTAAATATGTTGAAAAAGAATGTGCACTAAAGATTCACGAGACACTTGGCAGAACCTCCCCTTCGTTCGTAGGCCGCTTTGATTGGGGGCATCAGGCTGTCAGGGATGCTCATTCCCCCATAGCCTGTTCCCATGTGAATGGATGGCTGGTTGCTGCCATGGAAATCCGCGCCCCCGCTGACAAACAGCCCCGTCTTCTCCGCAATCCCTATAATATTTTTCGTCTGTAGTTGGGAATGCTCCGTATAGTAGGCCTCAATTCCGTCAAGACCTGAGGCTTTCAACTCAACAATATGCCGCTCACATTTGCTGTAAGTCATGGAATTACTGGCCATGGGATGGGCCCAGACGGCAAGACCTCCAGCCGCATGTATCGCATTCAGGCACCGCGCCGCAGGAAGGACCTGACGCGAGACGTATGCAGGACGACCACGCCCAAGCAATTCCTGAAACGCTTTTTTGTTTTGTTTGAAATAGCCTTTGGCCACTAAAGCAGCCGCAATGTGGGGACGACCAATGACCCCTGCTTCTTCCTTTTTGGCATTCTCTAAATCCTCTATAGCTAAATCATACCCAAGTTCATTGAGTTTTATAACAATCTGACGATTCCGCTCTTTGCGCCAGATGCAGTATTGCTCACAGGCATCCTGCAATTCACCACATTTGCTGTCTATATACAATCCAACAATATGGCAAGTATCGCCTGACTCAAGTTGGCACGAAAACTCAACCCCAGGGATGCACTCCAGTGCATCTGCCTGTTTTGAGGCCTCAAGGAATTCAGGCAGGCCATTCACAGTATCATGGTCAGTCAATGCAAGGGCTGTCAAAGGAATCGTCAATGCTAGTTGCACTAGTTGAGTCGGACTCAATGTTCCGTCCGACGCCGTGCTATGGCAATGAAGGTCAATCATGGAAATCGTGGTCTTTTGTGTTTTTTTGAGTGGCAAGAATCATTTTTAACAGTAATGTAATAATATGAGTTAGGTAATTCAATATATTCAGATGGATTTTGAGGCAGACAGTTCATATTCTTTTTGGAAAAAGGCTTTTTCCAGCACGAATTTGGACACCATGGTATAACAGGAGGAAAACTTCATGAAACTACGAGTCATTAAAGGAGATGTTCCTGGTACAATTCTGAATCTTGACAAAGATTCATTCTCAATTGGACGTGTTGAAGATAATGACTTTGTCATAAATGACCCTGGCGTTTCACGCCATCATTGCAGATTCTCCAAGATTGATGGTGAATGGCTTGTCGAGGACATGCAAAGTGTCAATGGCATTCTGGTCAATGGCAAGAAGGTCGAGGGCGGCATCCTTCTGCATCCTGGAGATGAAATCACTGTATTCAGCCATATTTTTGTAATTGAAACAGATGATGCTGCGGCCAAGCCGATTCCGAAAGAGTCTGACAATGAGTCAATGAGAGCGCCTGGAAATGATTACGAGGTGGGCTACCATTCAAATGAAGAGCCGAGACAATCGGGAGGGACAATCATTGCCATTAAAATCGCGGTGCTGGTTGTCATTATCGCCGCCATCATCACGCTGTTGATGATGCTGATGGGAGACAATAAGCAAAAAACACCTACGGACAATTCAGAGAATGTGGCGGAAGCAGTTGCCGAAGAGTCAGCAGCCGAAGCATCGGAACGAGTTGCTCGCGGAGAAACCATGCTTCCAAAAGATGGAAAGGGAAATGTGGCACAGCCAGCCCCCGAAACGGCACCACCGCCACCGCCAGTAATACAACAGCAAATGAATACTGATTCTGAAACTTCCCAGCAGGCAGATGCCTCATCGCGTTCCAGAAGCAGAAAATCTGATGCTTCCAGAAGGAAAAGGGAAGAAGGGAATGGTGGCACGGCAATTGCCGTCGTCACGTCTCCAGAAGGGGCTGAAGTCTCGATTGATGGCCATAGCAAAGGCATTTCTCCTCTTGTGATTGATGATTTGGAAGACGGACAGTATTCTTTGGAAATCACCAAACCTGGATACGAGCGACTTGTAAGAATGATAAATGTTCCAGGAGATTTTTCATCGCAGCCAATCGTCCTTGTTCAGAAAGTCGGAACACTGGTGGTGCGTTCTGAACCAGAAGGAGCCACTGTTCGAGAAGGACGCCAAATATTCGGCGTGACACCGTTGCTTATTGAGCCTTTCCGCGAAGGCCAGCATGAACTTCTTATTGAACGAGCTGGCTATGAGCCGCAAAAGGCCAATGTCACAATGACAGCCTCTCGCGGAGAACAATTGTATATCAGCCTTTCAAAGGCACTCGGAGGAATCGATGTCGTCACGACTCCTCCTGGATGCGATGTGTACATAGACGGCGTCCTGATGGGAAAAACACCATTGGAAACCGACAGCATGGAGTCCAAGCCGTTGTGTTTGCGCAATCTCCTGCCTGGCCAGTGCACACTTCGAATAGTCCATCCAGGAACGACAATGTTCGATAACAGCACTATCATGATTAAAAAGGATGCTGTGACTCCAGTCCGCTCATTCATGTGGATTCCAACTCATAAACTCACATTGCTCAACGGCAAGACCGTCATCGGAATGTTGTTGCGCCAGACTGGTGATGGTGTGGATCTGCTGAATAGCGCCAACAAACGCGAGTCCTATATCAAGCAGGAATATACTGAATGCGTGGAACTATCGAAAGCAGAGCAGACAGCCGCGCTGAAAAACCGCGTTGCGCTACGAGAGGCTTCTGGTGAAAACACAGGCGGGAAATCTGTGTTGAGCGTTTCCTTCGCCGAATTCATGCAACGGTCGCGCTTCCCTAATTTCAAACAGAACTATAAGGGAAAGAGAATCTGCATCACGGGCGATGTCACCATGCGAATGAAAAATCCGAAGGGCGAAATGATTGTTCAGTTTGGCAACAAGCAAATGCGTTGCGTGATGGCTTCCACGGTCCCCGAGGAGGATTTCAAGAAGATTGGCGAAATGGATAAACAGAATCAGCAGGTTTCACTTCGTGGTGAATACACAGGTGAAGACAAGGAAGGCATCCACCTCATGAGAAACTGCGTCCTGCTGGCCATGCCAGACTGATATTCCCCCTATGCGAATCTATCTGTCAGAGGAAACAGAGACTGCAGTCAATGCAGCGATGGAAGAATGGCTTCTCCGAGAACCAGGCGGGGTTGCAGAGCCTTCAATGATGCTTTATGTCAATCGGCCCGCAGTCCTCATAGGACGCAATCAGATTCTGCGCTCGGAATGCAACCCCGAATTCTGCCATGACAACGGAATCGTTATCTTGAGGCGGATCAGCGGAGGAGGCACAGTCTATCATGATCAGGGCAACCTGAATCTGGCGCTTGTCGTGCCTAGGCAGGATTATAATCCAGATGCGTTTACGACTGTTCTTACAGATGTGCTGTCACAGTTGAATACGCCAGATGTCACCATTGACAAATTTCATAGCGTTTTTTCTGGAGGACGAAAACTCTGCGGTACAGCGTACGCATTGACATCGGGAGGGGCGTTGATGCATGGTTGCATCCTTGTGGACACGGATTTGTCACGGCTCACTTTGGCTTTGACTCCAGAAAAGCCCTTGGTCGATGGAGTCAGCGGCGTGCCATCACGCCGCGTCCCCGTGACACGCCTGTCCGATATCGTGGGAAAACTCACATGCGAAGATGTAGCGGCATTGGCGCTCAGTCTTGCGGCTAAACGTCATCCTGGCGTAGAGCCTCTTCCGCTGGCCGCAGCGGATCTGGCTGGTAATGAATCTTTTCAACAGTATCTTGCCAAGTTTCGGGATAATGCCTGGAATTGGCGGACATGAACTAAATAACAAAACACAAGGGAAAAAAACATGTTAATCGGAGTCAGTTCGTACAGTTACAGTCGTCTGGTCAGGTCTGGGGCAATGAAGCAGATTGATGTTATCGCCAAAGCCAAGGAAATGGGTTTTGACTGCATCGAATTTTCGACTATCGCCGTTCCAGAAGGCAAGACTCTTCCCGAATTCGCGGCGGAATTGCGCGCAGAAGCAGACCGTCTCGATTTTCCAATCATGAACTATACTATCGGCGCAGATTTGCTAGGTGGATCAAACGGCGATCTGGATGCCGAAATCGAACGTGTTAAAGGCGAAGTCGATATCGCGGCTATCCTTCGCGTACCTGGAATGCGCCACGACGCGACATACGGCAATTTCCCTGCCGACTGGAAGGGCCCCAAGTCATTTGATGCTGCCCTCCCACGCCTTGCCGCAGGCTGCCGCGCCATCACAGAATACGCTGCCACCAAGGGAATCAAAACCATGGTTGAGAATCATGGCTATTTCTGCCAGGAAAGCCTCCGCGTTGAACGCCTTATCACAGCCGTCAACCATCCGAATTTCGGTGCCCTGATTGACATCGGAAATTTCATCTGCGCGGATGACAACCCCGCACAGGCAGTCGGACGCCTCGCACCATTCGCTTTCCATTGCCATGCAAAGGATTTCCACCTGAAATCAGGCATGGAACCGTGGCCAGGGAAAGGCTGGAACCAAAGCCGTTCAGGGAATTGGTGGCGTGGCGCGATTCTTGGCCATGGGAATGTCCCTGTTGCGCAAATCGTCAGAAACTTGATTGCAAAGGGCTATGATGGCGTCTTCTCCATTGAGTTTGAAGGCATGGAAGATGTCCTGACTGGCATTGAATATGGCCAGGCAAATCTGCGCCGCTTCATTGAACTCGCCAAAGCCCAGATGGCATGATTTTTAAACTCAGATTAGCACCACCTTCCATTTCATCATGCAGAATCATTCCATGGTTGTCGTAAATTTTACGCTTATTATTCTTCTGGCAGTCTTCTGCTGCTGGGGATTTTTCCACTTGTCCTCGGCTATGCCACCTCAAAAGGAACCGCAAAAACCTGCGGTGCCCCCTCGGATGGCTTGCAGCGTGGATATGGCCAAAGACTATGTCGCAAAATTGCAGACAATGAAATCCAATGAGGAATGGAAGGCGGCTAATCTTGATGGTCAGCAGGCTGAAAGGGCCTGCTGGCTTGCGACCAAGGCCGCGTATGTGCTGCATCGTGTCAAGGCTCCAAAGGCCACACTAGATGATGAAAAACTGCGTTTTTTGGTTGAAGATACGTATGTGATGCTCCTTAAGGCGAATCATCAAAATGACCAAAATGCACAGACAATGTCAGAAGAAGGCGGCGGACGCCTTAGAACGTACCGTTCCCCTGTTGACGGAACTCTTCAGACGTATTCTGTGAACATCCCTGGCATTTATGACCCCGCAGTCAAATGGCCTCTGATCGTTTCCATGCATGGACATGGCTGGTACAATCCTTTCCAAGGACACCCTGCCCCAACGTATTCGGGAGCCATCTGCCTCTCTCCGCAAGGCCGTGGCTCTACGGATTACAAGGACCTTGGCGAAGATGATGTGCTTGCCGCCATCGAATGCGTCAAGAAGGAGTTCAATATCGATCCTGCTCGGGTCTATTTGACTGGCGGTTCCATGGGAGGCACAGGTGCCTATCACATCGGCGTCCACTATGCCGACCAATTCGCTGGCATCTTCCCAATCGTCGGAAACGCTGATAATCTCGCATGGACGGAACGCTGGGGCTGGAACCGCATCTTCGAGGGAAGAAACAATGAATTGAGGCAATTCGTCCAGGAAGGACATACGGCGCGCGCTTTTGCACAGAACTTGCGCAATCTCCCGACGTATATTCTGGCAGGCGCAGCCGATACAGTTGTTCCACCCGCTCATTCGAGAAACGTTGTCGCCGAACTGCGCCGAATGGGCATCCCTGTCGAGTACCGTGAATATCCATCTGTTGGACACGGCGGTTTCTCCGCAGATGCCCAGAACGCAGGCCTCTCTTGGATTTGCGGCTGGACACGCAACCGCTATCCCAAATGCATAACTTGGAAAGCCGATTTGCTAAAACACGGCAAGGCATACTGGATGAAATTCGAGCAACTTGAAAAGCCAATGGCTTCTGGAGAAATTGAAGTGGTTGCAATTTCAGATTGCTCAGTTGATGTTCAAACGAGAAATCTTCTGGCGTTCTCTCTTCAAAAACCTGCCGTATTGTTCGACAAATCCAAACCGCTGACAATATCCATTGATGGCATTCAATTGCTCCTTGCTCCTTCCGCAGACGAGGGGGATGACACATGGTTTACATTCAGAAAACACCCTGGAACAGGCAAATGGATGAATGATGCAGACGTGGAAGTGCAACCTCTTACTAAACACAAGGGATGTGAAGGGCCTGTTCAAGAGGCGTTCATGGCCCCATTTATCCTTGTCATCGGTACCGAAAATCCTGCCATGAATGATGTCTGGATGCATGAGGCAATGCAATTCGCTGAGGACTGGAAATTCAAAAATGCAGGTTATCCTAGAATCATCCTTGATTCCGAAATCACGGAAGACATTGAATTGGATTATAATTTGATTCTATTCGGTGGATCAAGCGACAACGCGGTGTCTGCGCGAATCGTCCCGCAAACACCACTTAAGGAACTCCAGACACTCTTGCGCTTCCAAAAAGGGGCTGATACAGAGGGAACGATGTTCGATTCCCCTGATGTCGGTTCTATCATCGTCTATCCGAATGTCCTCCATGCTCCAAATCGCCTGACCGTCATCATCCATGCGAATGCGCCAGAATCCGCATACCAACTCTGGGGACGCTTTGGAAACTGGTTTAACTGGGGCGTCTTTGATTCAAAGAAGTATTTCGACTTCGCCATTTTCGACGGCAAGTCGTCTTCCCCTGAAACCATGCTTCTGGTCGGCTGGTTTGGAACTGATTGGTCCATTCGGAACAGCGCCTATTTCTTCGGCGATTCACGTGTTCGTGATAATTCAGCCAAACAGCATTTCCCGTCCTATGCGGATATTGCGGCTGTTCCTTCGGGC
>JAGCTA010000289.1 GCA_017963875.1 Victivallales bacterium
GATAGTTTGGAAGCAGATAAATCAACAGGCGAAACAACTATGACAGAAGAACGCATCACACATATCAAGATGGCCGATGGGACGCTTGCGCCTGTTGAATATCTGACGGAAGAATCGCAGCAACCCGAATATGTCCGCAAGCTGGCGAGGTCAGCCCGGGAAGCCAGCCGTGC
Source organism: Victivallales bacterium (assembly GCA_017963875.1). Next base: position 174 of record JAGCTA010000289.1, read on the forward strand.
AGCCATCAAACGTCTTTTGGACAAGGGTATTCCAGCCGTGTTCGTGAAAGGAAGAGACCTTATACGCCTCTATCCCGATGGTCACGAGGAAGTCATCAAGGAGAATCTAATCCCATGATTCCACGAATACGAGTCTTCGCTGGACCTAACGGCTCTGGAAAAAGCACACTGGCAGAATGGCTTTCAAAGGACTATTCTGTCAATCTCTATCATTATATCAATGCCGATGTAATGTATGCTGAGATAGACCGGACTTTGATGATAGCCTGTCCTCTGCCAATGGACAACGAATCACTGTTGGCCTATACGAACAATTCGACTTTTCCTGATAAGCACAAGGCTTATTATGCATCTGGAAACATTCAAATCAAAGACGATTTTGTAATCTTCACTCGTGATGCAGTCAATTCCTATACTGTCGCTATGCTCGCTGATTTCTTCCGTTCCGAGTATTTGGCAAACGGCATTAGTTTTTCCTGTGAAACCGTGTTTTCCCATCCATCCAAGATCGAACTACTGAAAAATGCACAACTCAAAGGTTTTCGCACCTATCTCTATTTTGTCTCAACCGAATGTCCTGAAATCAACATCAACCGTGTCGCCACTCGCGTAAAGGAAGGTGGACATGATGTGCCATACGACAAGATAGTCGAGCGATTCCAACGTTGCCTTGACAATGTCTCGCTGGCTCTTCCTTTCTTGAACCGTGCATATTTCTTCGACAATACAGGAACGGATATACGTTTCCTGGCCGAAGTCAATGAAGGTAAATGGAAACTATATGCCCCTAGATTACCTCAATGGTTCATAAAGTCAGTCTATCACACCTTCCAGTGAGAAAAAACATATGCTCCTGCCTCTCAGTTATGCAGTCGCATAGCTGAGAGTATGCCTTATGACAAGGAATGGACATCGTGAATGAATACAATGCCTTCAATGTCTTCAATGACTTAAGCGTCCAGGGAAACTGGAAGAAGTTCCTCATCGGGACAGAAAGCCGAGTTCGTTGGATCTTATATCAAACTTAAATCAGGAATCCATTATGAAAAACGGAAAATACGGTTGTGCCGTCTGGGGCTGTGGCTGGGTAGCAAGCGGCCACATCAATGCCTACTTGAAACACCCTGATTGCCAGGTAATCGCCCTTGGCTCGAGGCGAATGGAAAGCATCCAGGCTAAACAGGCCGAATTTGGGCTCGACTGTCGGGCCTATACAGATTTCCATCAGATTCTCAATGATGACGAGATTGACATCGTATCCATCTGTACCCCAAACTGCCAGCATGCCCAGGAAGCCATGCTGGCGGCAGCCGCTGGCAAGCATATCTTTCTGGAAAAGCCCATTGCAATTGAAGAGTCCGATATTCCCAAAATGATTTCGGCCATCGAGTCCACCCGAGTGCATACCCTTGTAGCTTTTATACTGCGCTTTAATCCACTTGTCAATCTTCAGCGCAGACTCGTTGCCGATGGCGAACTGGGAAAGGTCTTCATGACTAATGTTGATTACTGGTTTGGACGTGAGCGCAAAGGCTGGATGAAGTATCGCGAACAGACGGGCGGTGCCTTTATCCTGGCAGGTTGCCACTCCGTGGATATGGCACGCTACATCATCGGGGAGGACATTGTCCGCGTCTCGGCGCAATCTGCCATGGTCGGCGACTACTATGAGTATCCCCCAGTGGAAACCGCCCAGGTTCAATTCTCCAATGGTGCGTTGGGAGTCTTCACGTGTTCTCTGGTCGGTACCAATCCTTATACGGCTAACATCAGCATCCTAGGTGAAAAAGGCACGATCGTCAATGACCGATTCTTTCTCAAGCGTTTCCATGGACAAGCAGATTACTTTACCCTGGACACTGGCATGAAGAAGTCAGGCGATGTTTATGACCACCCATTTCCCATCATGGTCGATCATTTCATCAACTGCATCAAGGAAGACAGGGAATCCCCCAATAACCTTCGAAGTGCCGCCAATGCCCATTTGACGACTCTTGCCATCCGCAAGAGTGCTGAAGCCAATGGCCGTCCTGTCGCCATTGATGGTCTGGAACTCCGTTTTGTCTAAAGACAATGCTTTGGCGGTCGTTGTTTCGCAAAGTTCGAAAGATCGGATCACGGCAGAATTGAGTGTGCCAGGCTATGAACTTCAGGATTTTGCATCTGCGAGGAATGATGTCGTTATCGAGGGAAAAGCCGTGACTTTGCGGCAGCATTCCCTGGCAGTGCTGTATTACCGCAAGACGGTCAAATAATCAACATGCCATGTCGTCCGCTGTGTCAGATTGACAGAGTGGATTTTCATCTGTCTTTGACTTTGCCGCAGTATTTTCTGAAGGCCTCGAAATAGCCAGGCTCCAGAATCGCGGAGCCAGTGCAGACCATGACGGTGCGCCCGCCAGCCAACAGGATGGTTCGTAGTTCCTGCTCAACTTCTTCGGGCGTCTTCGAGCCGAGGCTGCTCGTCGCATCCGTGCTTAGTCCTATGAACGGTATGCCTTCTGCGTTTGAATGGTAGTCCCTGGCGTGTTCCACGACGAATTTGGTATATTTCGTTATTTTCTCTGGATTCCACTTGAAATACCATGAGACGGTCTGGCCGCAGTAATCCGCCTTTGTCCTGTTGCCATACAGCGGATCGTTTTTGAAATCTGGATAAATGTGGACGATTATCTTGTAATCTGGCCTTCTGCTTTTTATGTAATCAATGACGTCATTGTAGTATTCTACCAGTTTTTCAAGATAGAAGGAAGTCTGGTTGTCAATGGAGTCAGGCAGTTTTCTGGAGGACAGATATTCCTTGTATTTGGCCATGCAACCATCGCAATAACAGCCACGGTGATTCATGTATCCAAGATAGTCGAGGCACATTCCTTTGGCCTCGGAAGGTGCCAAATCCAGAATGGCGTCAAGCCTCTTTTTCGTCATTTCGAGTCCCGTATCGCTGATGAAGCACTGGATGTTGCCGTTCAGCGTGTCGATATCCGCTTCCATCTCTCCGCCATAGCGGTGTTTTTTCTCGATTTTACGCTTGTGGAGGATCATATTGCGTTCGGCTGATGGCAGATGGCTGTCAAGATCTTTTCCGTTGATGTAGTCGTGAAATTTCTCCTCCTCAGGACTCATGACTTGCCGATGGGGGCCAGCGGGATGAAAGCATTTCCAGTATGGGGTCATCCCGTATTTCAACGCCAGGTCGAGTTGTGTCCTGTTCTCCACGATAATGTCCGTGACTCCAGCAAGCGCAAATCTTCGGGCGTTTTCTTCATTGACAGGACGTCCCCAGCAAAAAAGCCTGTTGAATTTGGCATTTCCTCGGACGATATTTGGCTCTGTTGTCCTGCATCCGCATAATAGCACAATCATACTGAGGATGACAATACCATTTTTCAGCAACGCTCTATTCCCCAAGAGGGTAGGTTCGACCTCTTCGAGGTCGTTATCCTGCAGAGGATTGCGTTCCCAAGGTTTCGCTTCGCTCAATCTGGGGTTACTGAAATTTGACCCCTTCGGGGTCTTAGCAGAACCGCCTTGGCATGAGCAATTACCGATCCTCTTGGGGAATAGAGCCTTCAGCAATGACGTGAAGTTCAGATTCTTAATTGCCATTGTTCACCTAGCCTTTACTTTCTCACTGCCTGTGCGAAAGGTTCGCCTATTGATAGCACCTGAACGTTTCTGTGCTCGGGCAAGTACTTGCCGCCATTGCCAGAGGCGACAATGCGTCCGCCACGCTCCAGATAATCCAGGAATTTCCTCTGGTAAAATTCTTTCCCAAACCATTTGCTGTAGGAGGATTCGTCGCCGTCAGTCATTACAACCACGTCATAGTGGCGCAGCCTCCCTTCGTCGATTTCATGGAGCGTGAAGATGTCCACGTCGATGTCTGGCTCTCTGTCCAGGGCCATCAATTCCGTGGCTGCCCTCGTACCGACGCATGCCAGCGAACAAAAGCCGACGCGCAGTGGATGTTTGTTTTTTCTGGGATATACAGGAACGGGTTTGACTCCAGTCACGGCATATATGCAACCGAGGGCGATGTCATGGGTGGATTCGTATGATTCGGGATGGAAACTGGTCACCATGACCTTGCCTTTCCCATAGTGCCCAAAGACGGCGGCAGGTGTGTCCATGAAATTGTATGCTACCTTGTTATAGTTGCTGACGGAACTCTTGTAAACGGCAACGATTTGGCAGTCTCCCTTTCCAGTCGGCTTTGTGGGGCGCATGATGTTTCCGCCGTTGTATCGTGCGACACGTTGTCTTGGCGTGAGCCCGAGCAATTTGGCACCTTCCTCGTTGAAATCGAAAGCCAAGTCAGCCAGTTTGCCATAAGCATTGTCAATGTAGTCATACGGGAGAAAAGCGAATCTTCCGTCGCGGTTCATCGCATTGTAACTTCCAGCGCAGATGCCAATATATGAGCCGCCATCCTCGACGAATTTTCTGACGCGTTCGAAGCCCTCGGGCTTCATTGCGGCAATTTGTTTCGCACCGCCTCCGCCAGGGCATAAAAGTACTTGCAAGTCAGCGAGTTTACCATCGCGGATAGCCTGTCCGTCCAACAGGGTCAAGTCTAACTGTGGAGAATTAGCCAACAGCCTGACCCACTGATATGGACCATTTCCTCTGCAACCATCGTCCAAGAAAAGACCGATCTTCACTTTTGGCTCGATGGATGCAGATTGTCTGTTTTCAACCGTCGTTGTCGTGCAGGATGTCAGAATCGATATCATCGTCGCGATGGATAATGTTGTCCAGAGGAATCTTGATTTCATTGTTTAGCCTCACTACAGTCTGAATATAAGGGCATGACTAAAAATGTTCAAGGAAGGTTAAAAAGAATCGCCAACCAACATACTTTTTGGGTGTCTCCCACGGCTTCGTTCGACCTAGGGGGATTCATGCGTGTTATTTGCACGGCCTCGTTGGCAATCACGAATTCTTTCGTCTGTAATCCAGGCCGAAGACAGCATAGAGAATGCTGATGAGCAGCGAACCGCTGATGAATATGAATCGAAGCGGCCTATGGGACAATGCTAGGCAGACAATGACCAGCCCGACAATGCAGATGAGCAATTTCACCATTCTCGGCTGATTTGGCCATATCGTCAGCCCGATGTGGCGGTATGGCAATTTGGAGCACATTAGAATGGAAGTAAAAATGACCATCATAACAGAGATGATTCCAAAGAGCGGCTGGGGGAATTCCAGGCCCAAAAGCACAGTGGAACATATCAATGCCGCGCCTGCGGAGACAGGAAGTCCACAGAAAAGTCCACGCTTTGGCTTGATCGTTGAATGGCGGAATCTGAATAGGCTAAACAATGCGATGCCCCAGTAAATCGCCGCCACGCAAGCGGCTACCTGCCATGGGACCAGTTCCTCCCCAAATGCCAGGCTGAAGAAAATGATTGCCGCGCCGCCGCAACCGTAGTTCGCTGCATCGGCGATTTCGTCTAGGATGTCTCCGTATGGTGCCGAGCCGAACTTTTGAGCCAGCCGTCCGTCAAACAGGTCAAAGAACTGTCCGAGAAAGATGAGGCTGAACGCCATCGCATAATAACCCTGCTTGTCGTTGATGTAGGCCATGGCACTCAAGATGACGCTTCCGACACCGCAGAGGTAGTTGAGCAAAATCAGCGAGTTGGCATACCATATATCAGGTACCACCTTGCAATAGAAGGACATGAAGGCGAGAAGCGTGCAGAACAGCATCAGGAAGAAGACAAAGCGCTCGTTCAGCAGAACAAAATTGCCAAAGCGAATCTGCTGAATCTGATTGAGCGAAATCACCGACAGCACTACGGTGACCAAGGCCGTCTTGGCCTTGCCGAAGGAATTGGCGGCCTTCTTTTTTACCCAAAACCGTGACAATTGACCTAAGACATCCAAAACCACAAAAAAAACAACCAGACTGAATGGCAGGATTTTCAGTCCCCAGGAAAACACCGAACCTGCACTTAAATAAATGAGTGGCGGGAAATACATGAACTTGTCGCTGAGCGGATCAAGCCACTTGCCTGTTTCGGTAACCAAGTCGCAGTTGCGTGCGATGGTACCATCGGTCATGTCGGTAATCATCCAGAAGGAGAACCAGAGCATGGCCGTCAGCCACCATCCCTGGCAGGCCATGAGAATGCTAATGACACCCATTGGGAGGCGCATGACGGAAATGCCGTTTGGATGCAGCCACCAATGGCTACGGCAGAATTCACGGCCTCGCGAATTCCGCGTCAGCAGCATAATGAAGATTCGCTCCAGTCCGAGCATGGCAAGGACGATTGCGATTGTCAGCCAGTTAATCAGCACGTTAGGCTCCTTGAGTACACCACAACATCATCAATGAATGGGAATCATTCAAAGGATATTTTGCTCGTTGATTCGCCGTTTGATTTCGGCAGCGTTTTCCAGTTCAAAGACACAGTGCTCAAAACTCCGCAGAAGAACCTCTGGAACGATGGTTCTGTTCTGGTATTGAGGCACAGAGAGGAATCCAAAGGACTCGAAAATCAGCACGGAATCATTGGGAAGTTCGCGGACGGCGTCCATGATTGCAGACCAGTCGAGAATGCCCAAGCCAGGATACCAGTGGGTCTCGTCAACGCCATCGTAGTCGGAGATATGGAGCGCACGGATGCGGGGAGCGAAAACACGCAGGGCCTCAGGGACGCGCTCTGGGCAGCCGCAGAGGTGATTGACATCAAAGCAAACACCGATGTTCTCCATGGGGAAGCCATCAAGCATTTCCCCGAACTCCTCAATCGTGTTGGCGAGACATGTCCGCGGAAGGTCCTCGATATTGAGGCTGATGCCGAATTCCTTGGCAGTTGGTAGCAGTTCCTCGATGGACTTTCTGAACGCCATCAGATGCTTCTTGCGTTCAGATGGCACCGTCGGAATGGGCTCACTGCTGCCATGCAGTGTGAAATTGCGGCAGTTCAGCGGTGCGCAGGCACGGATGAAATTCCTCGCGTTGGCGACGGCAAGTGAGCGGACGGCTTCGCCAGGCGCGGAAATTCCCCATACTCCGCCAAAAGGAATATGCACGCTGCCGACTTCGAGTTTACCAGCCGCCTGGCGTTCGGCCATGATTGCGATTCTGTCAGTCATGGCTTCCTTTGAAGTGGAACCAGAACACGAAAACTCAATTCGCTTCAATTTCGCATTGGACAGCACGTCCAGAAAAGCAAAATCATCCGCAACTCTGTCTGGAACTGAAATGGCATAGCGATACATGAGAATAACTCCTTAATTATATGCAATGTTGTGACTACAGAGACGGCTTGCCGTTTTTTCTTTCGTTTTCAAGTATGATGTGAATGCGCTCGGCCGCAAGCATTTCCTTGCACCAGTTGGTGCAGATTTTGTCTACGCCCATGGCATAATAGGCATCGTATGTGGTGGTGTCATTGACGGTCCATACCATGACGCTGATGCCTGCATCATGTGCGGCTTTGACGACATCTGCTGTGACTGCATTCTGGTTAAGATGAATCCACGGGAAGTGGTTCTTTTTCGCAGTTTCCAATGCCACTGAAGCATCTGACGAGAGGAAACACAGCGGCACATCACAACCCGCTTCCCGCGTCTGTAGCAACGCGTCGGCTTGGAAGGACGAGACAACATGTGTGCGTCCCGCCGCAGGCTTATGGGCCTTGATGAGCGCCACGAGATTCTCCGCTTGCTGGGGTGAACTGAATCTTTTGACTTCAATATTGAAAGCGACACCAAACTTGTCAGTCAGTTGGAGTGTTTCCTCAAGCGTCGGGACTTGCTCACCCTTGAAAGCGGGATCTTTCCACGAGCCAGCGTCCAAGGCTTTGATTTGCTTCAGCGTGAGGTCTCCAAGATTGCCTTCTCCGTTGGTTGTCCGTGCAACGGATTCATCGTGCATGACAACAAGCACGCCATCCTTTGAACTGTGGATATCCAGTTCAATTGACGGTGCGCCTTCCGCAATGGCTTCACGGAACGAACGCATGGTGTTTTCGGGGAATCGAGCGCTAAAACCACGGTGGGCTTCAATAATTGGTTTCATAATCCTTTTTCCAGTTGTGTTTAGTCTATCTGAAACGACGTTGCGGCATTCCGCCAAAAGGCGTCGCCTGTTGGCGGACTCGGATTTGCTTCATGTCTTCTAAATTCAGGGAATACCAGATTTCGCCAAGTCCCGCGTTGCTGAAACGCTTGACACGGTTGTTCACCAGATGCTCCCAGTTGTCCTTGAGGACAGGGCTGTCGGTTTTTGTTTTTCCCTCATCCAGGACGACCACGGCCTCTTGGATTTTATCTTCCTTGACGAGAATCCATGAATCCAGGGCATAAAGACTAATCTTCTTGTCGCCTTTGAATCTTTTGATTCCTGAATTATAGGTCTTTGTGACTTTGTCACGCATTCCGCGCTTATAATACCGCGCTATTTTCATGGCGGTGATCATCGGGTCGAACGGGAGTGCCTTGTCCAGAAGCGGGTCTGCGGCATCGTAGTCCTTGATTTGATAGAGCAGTTGCGCTTTCATGGTATCTGTCTGCTTTCCGACAAGCCAGTTCCATTTCCTCAAAGGCGTGGCTTCCTCCAGTTTTTCGATGGCTTCTTTGATGGAGGCTTTGAGTTTCTCCTCTATCTTTTCCTGCATTCGCGGTCCTACCATGCCCTTTTGCTGGTACATGTTGATTTCTCTCCGCAGTTTGTCCTGTGCTCCCTGGATGAATTCCTGGACGCTCTTGAAAATCTTCTCCAGTTTTTTCATAATCAGGAGATTAAGCCCGATCCATACGGCGAGGAAAGCGATGACGGACAGCGTGATTGTCCAGCCAATATGATCTGGCCAGGCGTAATGAAGTCCGAAATAACATACAGTGCAAGCGAGAATAGAGAATATCAAACTCAACATAATTCGGGGAAATCCTTGTATTGATTATCGTGTTTTCACAAAAGTTTTTCAGCCTTTATGATTTGTTTTCAACTATAGAGCGGGTTTAAGAAGCAATTCTCCATGAATGGCATCAATGGTTCGTATTTGAACGTAGATAACATTCCCGCATTTGAAATTCTTGCCATTTCTGTTGGTCAGAGACGCTGTTCTTGAGTTAAATTGCCAGCGTTCGTCTCCCAGTTCCTTGACATCCATCATGCCCATCAGGCCGAATTCGGGGAGGAACAGGCTAAGATGGTCTGATGTGACGCGAAGAACAAAAGCCTCAAGGACGCTGCCAGTGGTCTCCTTTTTCTTCTGTTCAAGAAAACGGAGTTTCATGCGATCAAGCGCGGCGAATGAAGCCTGGTCGCCATTGTTCTCCAATTCATTGACAGAGATTGCCTGGTCTTGCATGAACTCCAGGCTTCGCGGTTCCTGTCCCAAATCGCCTGCAAGGAGTTGCTGGTGGACCAGCAGATCGGGATAACGGCGGATGGGGCTGGTAAAATGACAGTAGATGGGCTTGCCGAGCCCGTAATGCCCTTGGCATTCGGCTGCGTACTGTGCGCGTGGAAGACATCTGAGAAAGGCCATGGAGAGCAATTCGTCCGAAGGTCGTCCCGTGTTCAATTTCTGCAAGAAGCCATTAATGGAATCGCGTTTGGCAAAACTAGGCATGTTTTTTCTGCCGAGTACGCCCTGTGTGAGCGCAGTGAAGTCCTCCAGGGCTTGCGGGTCTGGTTCCGCATGATTTCGGAAGAGGGCAGGGATATTTCTATTCAGCATTTCCTGTGCAACGGCGACATTTGCCGCCAGCATGAGTTCTTCAATCAACTCTGTGGCAGAAGACGGTTCTTTCTTGGCGATTCCCTGCACTTGCATTGGCCGTCCGCCGATAAGTACATGGTATTCAGGTACTGCCAATGGCAAAAACTGTTCCTGAGTTCTCCGACGATTGCGCATGGCAACCGCACAGGAATTTAAATTTAAAAGAAGTTGTACAATTTCTTCTGGGAGGTCTGGCGCACCAGTTTCCCCCGCGATGACGCGGGCGGCCTCTTCGAATGTCAGCTGTTTTGTGACTTTGATGATGCTATGAATTCGCCGTGCGGATACGACCTCCCCAGACATTTTGTCGATTGTCAACATGACAGAATGCGCGTTCCTCTCTTCATTTTCCCGAAGGCAGCATAATTCTGTGGAAAGCAACGACGGGAGCATTGTGATCGTCCGCCCTGGCAGGTAGTTGGTGAAACCACGCTGGCGAGCCTCCAAATCCAATGGCGAATCAGGCGGGACGAAACATGCGACATCCGCAATGTGCACGCCAATGACCACCTGGCCTGACTGATTGCCAGGGCTGATGGAAATGGCATCGTCAAAATCCTTCGCATCAATCGGGTCGATGGTGACTGTCGTCAATTGACGCAAATCCTCTCTCGGCACGTCGATGGGGATAATTCTCTCAAGGCCACGCTCATCCGAAAGCGTATATCGTTTGGGAAGACCGTATTCCTTGACAATCGCATTCAAATCTCCAACAACACTTCCGCTTGCTGAAATGCGTTTAACCACCTCTGCGCTCATCGGTGAATTGGGGTGCCGACCTGGAACGAGGCGCGCCTGCACCCAATCGCCTTCCGATGCTCCACCCGTGACGTCATGTCCATATTCGCAGACCAGAGGCAAAATGGACGGCAGTTCGCGGCGTAGCGGACGGATGACATAGCCATCCTGCCCAAAACCAAGACAGCCGACAAAATTTTCATGCTCACGGATGACGATTTGCCGAATGCTTCCCGAAGGTCCCCGTGGGTCGTCATCATCGTTGAGTCTGACCAGCACTGTATCGCCAGACAGCGCTCCAAGAGTCTCTTCCGCAGGAATGAAGGCATCGCGTGTGCCATCGTCGAAATGCACAAAACCGAAGCCTTTGGCATTGATATGGATGATTCCACGCTTCAGGGAAAGCGCCTCTGCACATTGATAGCGCCCGCGATGGGCCTTGACAAGTTCCCCTGAAGCAACAAGTGACTTGAAGACTTCCTTGAAATATGCTTCATCAACATTGCCCAGAAAACGGCGGATTTCGGCACGACGAAAGCCCATGGCGGGCCTGCTGCCGATGACCGACAGTATCCTGTCCTTGAGGCTTTGGTTTGATCCGTTTCTGGACATGTTGATTAATGTTAGCGAGGTGGGCATGAGGCGCGGGAGACATATAATTCGTCTTGCGCCTCATATTCATGTCATGAAGATGCGTTAGACTCCTGAATAGGCTGAGAAGCCGCCGTCGATTGGAATGACGGTACCAGTGACAAAGCCAGCGGCTTCGTCGGAGATGAGCCACAGCAATGCGCCGATAAGGTCTTCAGGCGTACCGAATTTGCCCATAGGAGTATGGTTCAAAATCTTGTGTGAACGCGGGGTCAGGCCGCCATCGGGGGTGGTCAACAGGGCGCGGTTCTGATCTGTCAGGAAGAATCCTGGGGCGATTGCATTGACGCGGATGCCGCAAGGTGCCATGTGAACCGCCAGCCACTGGGTGAAGTTGCTCACAGCTGCCTTTGCTGCGCTGTATGCGGGGATGTTGGTGAGGGGCTTGAATGCATTCATCGACGAAATGTTGATGACGCATCCATGGCCGTTTTTGGCCATGGCCTGGGTGAAGACCTGTGTGGGGAGGAGCGAACCGAGGAAATTCAGATTGAAGACAAATTCGATTCCCTTGGGGTCGAGGCTGTAGAATGTCTTCATATCCGCATTGTCGAACAATTCCTTCGTCATGGTTTCGTTATCTGTCGTGGCCTTTGGATTGTTGCCGCCAGCGCCGTTGAGCAGAATGTCGCAGGGACCGAATTTCTCAATGAGAATCTTGTTGGCTTCTTCAATGGAAGCGCGGTCGAGGACGTTGCAGTCAATGCCCATGGCAGTGCCGCCAGCCGCGTTGATTTCATTTGCGACTTTGTCTGCCGCTTCTTTGCGGAGGTCAAGGATGGCGACTTTCGCGCCGCATTCCGCAATTGCCTTGGACATGATGCTGCACAGGATACCGCCACCGCCTGTGACGACTGCGACTTTTCCGCTTAAATCGATTTTGAAAGGTACTGCCATTAGGAAGTCTCCTATATTGTTTTCTGGATGAGCCGACGGGGAAACCATTTCTGCGGCGGTCTCATCCGAATTAAAGGGACGTGATAAAAACAGGCGTGAATGCCACGATAAACTTATTCCTGAGTAAGAATAGCCTTGATACGGCGGACGCCGCGGCTTGAACTTTCCTCTTTCTGAATTTTGAACTTGCCAAGTTGCGCCGTATGCTGGACATGCGGTCCCCCACAGATTTCCATGGAGAAGTCACCGATGGTGTATAGTTTGACCACATCGCCGTATTTATGTTCAAACAAGCCGATGGCGCCGCGATTCTTTGCCTCTTCGAGTGGAACTTCTTCACAGATGACAGGCAGATCGCGCTGAATCTGCTCATTGACAATCTTCTCCACTTCCGCAATCTGCTCTGGAGTCATCTTGTCGGGATGTGTGAAATCGAAACGGAGCCGCTCTGCCGTCAGGTTGGAGCCTGCCTGTGCCACATGGTCTCCGAGCACCAGCCGCAGTGCCTTGTGAAGCAGATGTGTCGCCGTATGGTATTTTGTCGTCTGTTCCGAATGGTCGGCCAGACCGCCTTTGAATTTCTGCTCCGCGCCAGCGCGCGATTGCTCCTGATGTTTCTGATAAGCCTCGTTGAAGCCCTTTTCATCGACTGTGAAGCCATGTTCCTTTGCCATTTCCTGCGTAAGTTCCAGCGGGAAGCCGTATGTCTCGTATAGATTGAACGCCTTTCTGCCGCTGATGACCTTGTTTTCAATATTGGCGGGGAATCTTTCGATGAGTTTTAGGAATTCCTTCGTACCGTTTTCCAGCGTCTTGCCGAACTGTTCCTCTTCGCGGGTGAGTTCTGCACGGATTGTCTCGGCCTGCTCCTGCAATTCAGGATAGAACGGCCCGTATTCGGAAATGACCACATCCGCCACTTTTGCGGTGAACATTTCCGTGATGCCCAGTTTACGCGCTTCGCGGATGGCACGGCGGATAAGCCTGCGGAGGACATACCCCTGGTCAACATTGCTCGGCTTCACTCCATCTCCAATCAGGAAGGTGCTTGCGCGGAGATGTTCCGCTACAATGCGGGCGCTGCGGTTCGAGCTGTCCGCAGACGCATTCCCTGAAATTTCCTGGATTTTCATGAAAATGCCGCTGAACAACTCTGTTTCGTACGCAGATTTGACACCCTGCATGAACGCCGTCACGCGCTCGACACCCATGCCTGTATCGACATTTGGATGCTCCAATGGGACAAATTTGCCGTCCGCGGTCTTGTTGTATTGCATGAACACGTTATTCCAAATTTCGACCCACTTGCCGCAACCGCAGGCAGGTCCGCAGTCGGGCCCGCAGTCGGGTTTATCGACTGGGACGAAGATTTCCGTGTCTGGTCCGCAAGGGCCAGTCTGTCCAGCGGGTCCCCACCAGTTGTCTTCCTTTCCGAGGAAATAAATATTCTTTTCTGGAATACCCAATGACATCCAGATTTCTGCGGCCTCTGTGTCGCGCGGGGCGTTTTCATCACCCTCGAAACACGTTACTTTGATATTTTCAGGCTTGAAGCCGAGTTTTGTCGTCAGGAACTCGAAACTCATCGCAATGGCTTCTTCCTTGAAATAATCTCCCAGCGACCAGTTGCCGAGCATTTCAAAGAAAGTCATGTGGAAGGGATCGCCGACTTCATCAATATCGCCAGTGCGAAGGCATTTCTGGACATCGACAAGGCGTTTGCCAGCGGGATGCTTTTCGCCAAGCAGATATGGGACCAGCGGATGCATGCCCGCCGTCGTGAAAAGACACGTGGGGTCGTTTTCTGGAATCAATGGCGCGCTTTTGATTTCAGCGTGACCATGGGCTTTGAAAAAATCAATGTACAGACGACGTAATTCAGCGGCATTCATGCTCTTCTGTTTCCTCAATTCTTAATCCACCAATAGTGCCTGCCAATCTCGCACCATCTGACGCAAAGATATGAAGGCAGATTATTCTACAATAAATTAAATCTATAATTTACTGCAACTTTTGCAAAACACTATTGACTTGGAGGACGAAAAATTGAAAAAAAGCAGATATTTTAGTCAGGTCTTTAAATCAAGCCTTCAACTTTTTTCTCGCCGCTGCGATTTCCTTGTCCAAGGCTTTGATTTCATCGGGAGTATATGGCGTGCCATCGTAGGCTCGGGGCGAAGTAAAGGAGATTTTACCCTTGGCCAGCGCGACGGCGAGGGAGACGTCGCCCCAGTTCAGCAGGCCTGGAATCGGCAGCATCACCGTGTATAAATAGCCTTCCTGATAGATTTTGAAGGCGTTATACTTGAATTCGGCGATGGAATCCCTGCGGAAAAGGTAACTGGCAGGGGCATCGACCGCTTCCACGGCGAAGTTTGTGTCGGAAACTGCGGCCGCGAAAACCGCGCAGACGCCAGCCTCCTTTTCGCCGACCACAAGAATCTCATTGGCGCTGAAACGGCGCTTGAGGACGCGCACGACGGCGAGGATGTCGAAAACCCATTCCCCTGGCAAAGATCGGCCAAGCCAAAGCAACTGGCGTAACAACTGATGGTACTTGCCGAGGATATTGTTCGGCAAGGCAGTCTCCCCTTGCCCGAAAAGGTCGAACATGACGATGGACGATCCGTCCTTTGCGGCTTTCTCCACAGCCTCCTCTGTGACATCCGCCTTTCCTTCTGGATTGAGCAGAATCTTGAATTTTCCCCGTTTGGTGCCGCGTTTAAGCAGCATGGGAACAAGGTGGTCTCCAGCCTCAATGGCATAGCGTTCCAGGCCTTGGGTTGTCGCATATTTCGTCAGTGGCAATGAGGTTGGTATCGGGCGAAGGCGCAGGACTTTCTTGAGATCCGCAAGCTTCTGGGCGGCGTTGAAAGACGGCGTTTTCAAATAGGCTTTGCGCAGTTCATCTCCCATCATTCGGCAGTGGACGTCAATCGTGCGGACTTCTTTCGGGCGTTCCTCCGCATTGTGGAAGACGGTCAAAGTTTCATTCGGAAGCATTTCCTGAGGCGGAGCCTGGATGGGATAGCCAGTTCCTTCCCCTTTCAGGTGGCATGCGAACCACCCAAGGACGGCGTCTCTCATTCTGTCCTGCATGCCATGGACGCGGTCGGCAATCGTATAGGCGATGCGGTCTGGAAGGTCGAGTTTCCAGTAGAGTTTTTCGACCTGATGGTAGGTCTTCAGCATTTCTTCGACGCCAAACGTGGGATTGACGTCATAGAAAGCGGTTCCGATGCGCAGTGCCCGCGGCGCGGTAAGCGCGAGGACGCCTGCTTCTTCTGTGAATGTCATGCCATCAGGGAGCAGTTCGCAGATGCAGTTGACTCCAGTGACGTATGACTCGAAGGAACCGACGCTGACGACGGGCATGGCGGCTTTGATGCGTTCGTCCATGCCGCTGAGCCACATGGTCTGGTTGCCGCCGCCAGAGGCCCCTGTCGCTCCAATTTTGTTTTTATCGACGTAAGGCAGCGATGCAAGCAGGTCAACGCCGCGCATGTTATCGACCAGTTGTTCGCCCATCAGCGATTCGCCGATATTGAGGAGGGCGCCACCGAGGTAGCCGCCGTGGTATTCGGTGTTTGCGTATTTGACGGCGCGCTCATAGATGCCGAAACAGTCATTCGCAAGAACAACGTAGCCTGCGCGTACAAGGGCCATTGAGAGGAACTGGATGCGGTCGCCGAGTTTTCCAGTGTTGAAATGGCCGTGCATGTGCATGACGCCAGGGAAGGGGCCGTCGCCATCTGGAACGTACAGCAATGCCGTGACATAAAGCCCAGGACGGCTTTGGTAGATGAGTTTTTTGATAGTGAAGCCGTCCTGCTTGACAGAGCCGTATTCTCGGATGTCCAGAGGCAAAGAATGGTCGTATGGAACGCCCAGTTTCTCCCAGATTTTTGCGCGGAGTTTTTTCTGGAAGCGATGCAGTGCCGCAGTCGTTTCAGGGACGTCGAACTGTGACAATCGTGCGTATTTGGCGGCTTCACGCTTCAATGTCATAGTAATCTGGCAGTCTGGGGACGGCAGCAGATGGTTGAGGCCTTCACGCGGGAAAGGGGCGTATTCAAGATTCCAGACTTTGACGTTCATGAGAATAATCCTGTGAATTGGGTTTATGGTTGACAGTCGGTTATGCAAGCAATAGCGTGCCGAAAGCGTCGGGCTGGTGGAAATTCAATTCAGGCACGGGTGCCCATGATAGCCAGTGCGGATGGGATGTTTCGTCTCCGCATTTGTAGAAATTGCATGTCCATGACTGCCCTGAAAGTTCACCTAAAGGGCCGCAGTACGGCTCGATAGCCGCGCGGGGTATGGCGAATTGAGCGCACCAAGTCAGCGGCGTTTCAATTTCAGGTTCGACGACTGGCGGCATTGTCGTCTTGACCGTCACGAGCCTGCCATGTTGTTCTGGGATGACCTCGAAATCGACATAACCGTCGCCGACGAGAGCGGGGGTCCAGTCGCGGACGTAGTAGAAGAGAAATGAGCCGCCTGCATTGATTTCGATGTTGAAATAGCCTGGGCCGACCGATGGCTTGAAGAAAAATTCGACGCAGGAGTCAAAGCATGAATCGACTTGGTATCCGACATGGATGGATTTCACGAAGCGGTCGTCGGACTGGAAGATGCCGTAGAGCGAATCATTGTCATGCATAAGCCGTGCCTGGACGTGTGGGACGTGGTCCGAGCCTTCGGGGCGAGCGTGTGTCAATATGGCTGTCTGGGCATTCGACCAATCGTCCCAACGGCAGTTCCAGTCTGGTGCTGACTGAATGGCTTTGGCTGTGTAGATCATGGATTGTCTCCGATGGAGTTGGCATTGATGATGAGTTGTGACAAGTGTGGAGTGTCTGTTTCAGCGTTGAAACACTGCACGGCGCCCCGAGGCGGTTTGGAAGAGTTCCTTCGGCATTCCTGCACTTGGAAAACCAGCCCGTTTAAAAAAGTCGTTCGCCTGTTCGGCGTTTCGTGCGACCGCCAGTTTTCTGACTGGAAGGTTCGCCAGTTTCTCCTTGAGTTCATCATTGATGAAATTGACGCCGATGGCCTGGACTTCAGGACCACCCATCACCCGAATATAGAAGCCGCCGCTCATTTCATCGTATGGATCAAAAAGGACCAATGCCGCGGAGGAGTTTGTCTGCTTATTTTGTGCAATTTCCCTAAGGTCCTCGGAACCACGGTAGTATTGCTGCAAAAGATTGTCTGGAAAATGGCCATGCTTGAGTTGATAGTCCGTCAGCCCTTCAGCAATGCGTTCCCAGATGATTCCGTTGACGACAATTGCCGCCACAAGAAAGGACGAGTTGAATTTCACGAACGACGGCATGGCGGAAGCGCATTTCAGCAACAAGAAAGTCGCCTGCGGCAGAAGCACAAGAAATACCCTTGGGAACGGCGTATGTCCTGAACGGCCTGCAAGCATGGCCGCAAGCGCAGTCAGCGCGATGGCGGCCCATGAAAGCCAGAGCGCTCTGCTGATGCTGCGGCATTCCCGCCAGTGGAACAACATACAGGTGATGAGAATCGCGCCGTGTGCAAACAACGCCAGCAGGAGGTTTCCCGAGACTTGCATCATGGAGGTCCAGCCATCGGGTTCGGCTGTTGCCCTGCGGAACTGTTCCCAAATCGTCAGATAGTAGCAGGCACCCAAAAGACATGCGATGCACCATGGAAGCATGGCAAACATGGCCGTCCTCCATGAAGCATGTCGCGTTTCTTTCAGAAGGAGCACTCCTGCGATTGCAAGGGGAGGGAGAAGCATGAGGTTCGTAGGTATGACGAGTGGCAGAAGCAGCCCGCTGATGCAGAGTAGAGTCTGGCCAGTCCGCATGTGTCCATCAAGAAGTTCGATAAGCCCCGAAATGGCGATGATGCCGAGGAGCATCGTCAATGAATATCCACGGAGTTGATAGGCGTATGCAGTGAAAACAGGGCTGATGGCAAGCAAGATGCCGCCAAAGCCTGCCCAGAGCCGTCCCAGATGACGTTGCCAATGGAGCATGACGATCGCAATTGCGGCAATGCCTATCAGCAATGACGGCAGGCGAATCAGCAGTTCTTGAAAGTTGTCTCCAATGATATCTGTCCACAAACATGTCAGCCATGTGAACAAAATATGGTTGTTGGCGATGGGATAGTCGTGGAAGACCTCCAGAGGATGCTCAAGATGAGGGAGCACGAAGCGTTGAAGCGTAAGGACTTCGTCATACCAAAGTTCGGACACCATCCAGGCAAACGTCCGTACAATGAAGACGCAGATGACGATGATTAGCCAACTCAATGTCCTGTTTTGTTTTGGCTGTTCGCCCATGTCGGTACCTCCTGGATGGTGTCGCCAGCGATTGTTTAGATGGAGTTGCCAGAGCCGATGAGCCGCAGGAACTCGCTGCGTGTTGCGGAGGAACGCAGGAAATTACCAAGCATGGCACTTGTGACCATGCAACTGTTCTGCTTTTCCACGCCTCGCATCATCATGCAGAGATGATGGCATTCCATGACGATACCGACGCCTTCCGCGTTGACTTTTTGCTTGATGTAAGCCGCAATCTGCTGTGTCAGGCGCTCCTGGAGTTGCAGACGCCGTGAAAAGCAGTCAACCAGCCTTGCGAGTTTGCTGACGCCAAAAACCTTTCCGTGGGGGATGTATCCGATATGGCATCGACCGTAGAAAGGAAGCATGTGATGTTCGCAAAGGCTATAGACCTCGATGTCGCGCACGATGACCATGTGGTTGCATTCCTCATGGAAAATGCCCTCGCCGACGACGTCATCGGGATTTTGGTTGTATCCCTGAAGCAGAAATTGCATGGCTTTTGCCACACGCTCGGGGGTTTTGAGAAGTCCTTCCCGATTGACGTCTTCTCCTTCGTTCACAAGAATCTGCCTTACGCACTCTTCTGTGGTCATGATATTGCCTTCTTTTTACTGTTTTTCAGTTGTTGGGAGAGCGGAATTTACGTGGGATGGAAACAAAATCACTTGTATATAATATAATGTCTTTTTCATAATTATCTCTTTTCTGACTCCGTGATGTGGCATCTATCGGCTGATTCCGTTGTTGATGTTCGGTTACGGATGTTTATTTTTTTTGATAAGAGACTCAATGCAATAAAAGGCATCAAATTATCATATAAAATCACATAATAATCTATTTATGTTGATGATATGTTTTTATGTGCTATGATATCCTGAAAACTGGATATATGTTAAAGAGACGCTCTATTTCCCATGAGGGTAGGTTCGACCTCTTCGAGGTCGTTATCCTATAGAGGATTGCGTCCCCCAGGTTTCGCTTCGCTCAACCTGGGGTTTCTAATATTTGACCCCCTCGGGGTCATAGGAGAGCCGCCTTGACATGAGCAATTACCGACCCTCTGGGGAATAGAGCCAAAAGGGAAGAATTGGCAATGGTGACTGACAGATTATGCTTGATGACTATGAACAATTTGCGGATTTGAAAAGGGACTGGTGTCGAGAACTGCGTGTGACTCCATCGCTGCTGCCCCTGTTATCTCTTCTTTCTTCAGTTATTCCATTAACTTATGGTTTTGGAATCAGAGGGATTGGAATGGGCTTTTTGTTTTTCATGATATGTTTTATGATGGTTGACTATCGCAGGATAATTTTTCTGGCGATGATTTATGTTTTGGGCTGGCTTCTATGTACCCATTCTTTTTCTTTTCCGATGATAAAGGAGACATACGAGTTCTATCTTCCTCGAGATGAATGCAATGTATCAATGAGAGTAAAGATGAAAGACAGTTCCCATCAGGAGGAATTGTGGCGTGAGAAAATGGATGTCATTGCTATTAAGGACATTTCAGGACGATGGAACAACTGCCGTGGACAAGTCCTGGCATGTTTCGGGAAGGGACAATCATATCATCTCCAGAAAGGAGACGTCGCCGAAATAAATGGCGCGCTTTTTCATGCAGATCGCTTGCCAGGGAACACAGATGGTTATCTGAGGCATTTGCGCAGCCTGGGCATCAAGCACGCATTGTCAGTGACGGATATTAGAAAATCAGAATCTACAATAAGCTGGAAAATGAAGCAATGGATGGGCCAATTTCGGGTCAATTTAGGGGAAAGGCTCACGGAAGGAATGTCACAGGAATGTGGAAATCTCTATCAGGCAATGATGTTGGGAAGAAAAGACCTTTTTCCGACAGACATGCGCCAGTATTTTCTTAGGTCATCGACATTGCACGTATTTGCGATATCGGGACTTCACATAGGAATTGTATGCACGATTGTCATGAGGCTGATTATTCCAAGATTAGGTTTTGGGCCGATGGCATGTGGCGTTGCAGGCGTCTGCCTGAGCATTTTCTATGTTGCAATGACAGGCGCGTCGCCATCTTCAGTCAGGGCATCGATTATGATATTTCTGGTCGCACTGCCGATGGTTTTGAGGAGAGGTTGCAATTTGCGCCATGCGTTATGCCTGGCGTTGTTCCTTGAACTTGTCTTTAATCCAGATTTGTTGTATCATGCAGGTTTTCTGTTTTCTTTTCTGACGGTGACAGTGCTGGTTTGCAGTACCAGAGTGATGAAGGATTTGCAGGATATCGTTTTTGAGAAGTGGCAGTGGATGCCATTTCGTGCGGCTGAAATGAAATCGAGAAACAGAATCTCCAGATGTTTTTCAGCGGTGACAGCCATGTGCCTGGCCTGGCTTGTCAATACGCCGTTGACTTTGTATTTGAACGGAATTTTACCTCTCGGGGCATTGATTGTGGCTATTCCAGCGCAGACTCTGGCGGTCGGCCTGGTATGGGGTGCTATCATCAAGTTAACGTTGGCATTGTGTTCTTCATGGGCTTCGATTATGATGGGCCGTTGCCTTGATGCAATGATGAGGCTGCTGGTGTCTTTGGCGATGTTCGGCGGTGATGGTTCGATATGCTTTCATCATCGACAATTGACGGGTTTTGAAGTGGTGTGCTGCCTGTTCCCTGTGCTGTTTCTGCTGTGGTTTTGGCATTCAAGACCTATAAGAATGATGTCTGTCATCATGATTGCATGGACAGTCATGCGGCTTGTTTTGGCGTGTGGCGATACTGGTAATTTTGTCATTGCCTCATTTGGGGACGACGGAGGCGTTCCAGCCATCTGTCTATTGGATGGAAAGGAATGCAGGGTGCTTTCCAGTGGCGGTCTTTCTTCTGCGATTGGCTTGCGGAATGAATTGCAGCAGAGGGGAATTGGGACATTGAATCATCTTGCGGTTGTGGCCAGCAGGGACAACCCACGCGGAGCAGTACTATTAAGTCGTTCATTTCCAGTATGCGAAATGACTATTCAGCCTGATACAAGGTCTGACAAATTGAAAAACCTTGCGGAAATGGCTTCGTCAGGAACCCATTTGGATTATGCAAAGCAGGGGGTGGAAGGACTATGGCGGTGTGTTTTGAAATCAGGCCTGCTTGAACAGGGAGGAGACACGACTCATTACAGATTGACTTATTCAGATGAAAAAACAAAGATTCGACTGACTTGCATGGAAACTGGACATTGCGTCATGGTTGTAAGGCAAGGAGCGACATTGTCTTCATACGTGGCGATTCCTTCGTCTGAGAAGAAGGTCATTGTGTTTTCTTCCAACCGCTGATTGAAAAAACGTTTCCATGGAAAAAGGTTTCAAGATGAAACCTGTCTCCGTGAAACATGGTTTCTTTATCTTTTCAAACTATATTATGGCTGATTTATTTGGATGCCTGATGTTCAGACAAACATAATGGAGACTAGTTAAACATGATGGATCTTCTTGATTTTCTGGGCCATAGTCCACTGTCATTTCATGCGGCGGCGAATATTGTTCACGACCTACAGACCTGTGGTTATGAGCCGTTGTCTGAAAAGAAGCCATGGAAGCTTATTCCTGGAGGTAAATACTTTATATCCAGAAATTTGTCCTCTGTCATTGTGTTTACCGTCCCAGAAAGCAAGTTGACAGGATTTGACATAGCATTGTCGCATCTTGACAGCCCTGGGCTGAGGTTGAAGTGCCATAGTTTATGTCATAAGGCGAATACGCTCGTTGCACCCGTGGAGCGTTATTCGAAAAACATCGACAGCACATGGCTGGATCACCCACTGACCGTTGCGGGCCGTGTCGTAACGAATGATTTGCAAGAGCATCTGATTTGCTTTCCTGAGCCGATGGCGGTCATCCCAAATCTAGCAATCCATCTCAATCGTGAAGTTAACAAAGGAACAGAGTATAATCCCCAGACTCAACTCAGCGCATTGCTTGGTAATATTACTCCAGAAGATTTTGTCGAGGCGGTGGCGTCTTTGGCGGGCTGTTCAGCCAGCGATATCGCGGATATGGAATTGGGGCTGGCCGATGCATGCGGGCCGACAATCGTCGGGCTGAAGCATGATTTAATCGTCTCATCAAGGCTTGATAATCTGCTGGCAGCCCATGCGATGCTCTCCGCATTCTGCAACAAGGCTTCTGTCAACTCAAAAAACAGATGCGCTGTTGGCTTTTTCGCAGACAATGAGGAAATTGGTAGCGGAACACCGCAAGGAGCCAGTTCCAGTTTCCTGAGGGATTCTCTTGAGAGAATTATCGTGGCGACAAACGGAAGCAGAGAGGATTTTTTCATTGCGCTTGCCGAGTCGCGCATCGTGTCGGTCGATGCCGCACACGCCTATCACCCGAATTATCCTGAAAAATATGACGCCACGACATCACCCATGATTAACGGTGGCGTCGTTCTCAAGAAGAATGCCAACGGAAGTTATGCGACGAATGCGGTCACTGCGACAATGGTGATGAATTTGTGCGAATCCTTGAATATTCCCATACAGCATTTTTTGATTCGTTCAGATATGCCGTGCGGAAGTACCGTCGGGCCAATGACGGCCAGGTTGCTTGGAATTCCAGCCGCAGATATCGGCAATGCGATGTGGGCGATGCATTCTGTGCGTGAAACGGCTGGAATTCAGGACCAGAAATGGATGACGGCGCTGTTGTCGGCATTTCTGAGCAACGAGTGACTTTTTATATCAGTCCCCGATTAACATATCATTCCATGCTCAGTACATCCGAGTCGATGTTCAGCCCCTTGAATTTATAGATACCAGGGGCTGTCTCGGATGTGTTGCCATAGCGTGATTTCAGACCAGTGATTCCAGGGACGGTGATTTCTGCTTCGCAGGCATCGGGGCCATCGGCGGTGATGACGACCAGCGTCTTGCCCTCATGGACAAATGCACGGGCAAGCACGGGTTTGCCTGACAACTGCTTTACCGTCACTTTAGGCGCGGTTTCACGGCTAAGAAAATATGGCGCGAGAGAAGAAATCAATTTCGCCCCGACGGAGGCATTCGCCCATTCCTCCTCCGAATGGCCAGGGTCGTTCTTCTCCGAGTAGTAGAAGATGTGGTGGTAGGAATAGAAATAATACGCCTTGGCGTCGTAGATGGCGCCGAGGAGGGCCATGGAGCGGACTTCCTGTGCGGTCGGATAGCGTGGAACCATGGAGGCGACGGATGAATTCCAGGAGAAAATCTGCGGAACCCAGACAAAAGGCGTGCCGACTTTCTTGATGTTCTCCAACGCCAAGTGTGAATAATCCATGCTCTGCCTCGGGGAGTCCTTGTAAACATGCCGCCCGACAGGATAACTGTCATGCATGATGTAATCACCAGTCTTGGCGAAGTGCTGGAAATCATTGGGCTTGTCCGTCAAGGTCATTGTCGGATGCCACGGGTCGAGTTCACTGATGAGTTCACGCAACTGGCGAATGAGCGGCAAATCGCTTAAAGGATTCTCGTCGCTGACATACCAGCCGACGATGTTTGGCTCACGCTTTATGGAATTGATGACATGACGAGTCACATTTTCCAGCCCGACAACGTTGTCCATTTTCTCACGGCGGGCTCTGGATGTCGGCAGTTGGTATTTGACGGCGGCGAGGTATGTCAAGCCGTATTTTGCCATTTCGCGGATTCCCGCAAGCAGCGTTTCTGTTTGAGTGTTTTTCTTCCCGCCGAAATCCACATGTGTCCAGACCATCTCCACGCTGTTGAATCCTGCGTCCTTGACGCGCTGGAGCATCTGTGTGTCCTCAGGCTTGTGGAAGCCCAGATAGACGCCGACAGGCAGGTACGGCTTGCCGTCCCGCAACATGCGGCCATCCTCTTCCATGACAATGCGGCCTGGAATCGTCTCGACGTCCCGCACGAACAGCGACGATTCATCTATGGAGATGATTGCCTTGTTCGCCATGTCGAGCAGCGTGGCCGTCAGTTTCAGACGCCCTTTTGGAAAATCTCCGAAGAACCCATGGGCATAACCACCCTTAGGCTCAAGAAGTTGTTTGACACCACCTGCCTCGACAAGTAGGCGATAGTCGGATTCCTTGCGGGTCGGTGGGAGTTTCATGAAATAGGTGATGCCTGTGGCTGGATTATAAGTCATGATGTTGTTCTTCAGTGGAAAAACAGTATATCCCACTTGAGAAACTGGTTCGACGGTGATGCTGTCAAACCACGCTTTGCCGATGCGCTTGACCCTGAGAAGCAATTCCAGAATGATGGTGGTATCGCAGTCTTCAGGAATGCAGAAGGCATGTGACCATTCGGTCCAGTCTGGACGGCTGTTCACCTCTTGCTTGGAAGCAAAGGAGCCGCGGTCAACCTTTCCCGTCGCGGAATTTCGGAATCTGACGCAGAACAACTCCTGGGTTCTCAACTCGTTGTCCACGACCATTTCCGTGCGATAATGCAGCCTGAGACGATAATAGATTCCATGCTCCAGCGTGATGGGCTTCTGAGCATAGACCCATTCATCGGTCTTCTTGCGTTCCGCC
>JAGCTA010000290.1 GCA_017963875.1 Victivallales bacterium
CGGAAAGGCTGCCAGCCAGAAACATTGGATGCGATCCGTCATCTGAGTACAGGCAGGCCAGAGACCTTTTATGAAGCCATGCTTCAGATTTGGCTGTATTACCAGTGCTCAGAATATGCGGATTGTATTCAGACACGGTCTTTCGGCAATCTTGATGTCATGCTGTTTGACTATTATAAGAAAGACATCTCCACAGGCTGCTGTAATGAAGGGGATATAAGGGGCATTCTCAGGAATTTCATGCTCAAGGTTTCGTCAATGAAGTATTACTGGGGGCATCCTTTCTTTCTGGGAGGAAGCGCCCCCGATGGCTCCAGCCTTGTCAATGAACTTTCATGGATCATACTTGATGAATATGGCAAATTGAATATCTACGATCCAAAAATCCAAATAAAGGTATCGCCGAACACCCCTGTATGGTTCATTGACCAGGCGCTGACGCTCATACGTTCAGGAAGGAACAGCATGGTTTTTGTCGGCGAGCCGTGTATTCAAAAGACAATGATGCACTATGGGTATACGCCCGAAGAGGCACGCACGGCGGACATCAAGGGATGTTACGAGTATTCTGCGCGAGGATGCGATGTCGAGACAACAGGCGCAGTGCTGAATATTGCGGGCATGCTTATGAGATTTGTCAGGGAACATGCGAACGCCGCCACCTTTGAGGAATTGCTTGACGCCGTCATGGAAGGATTCCGCCAGATGTGTGACGAGGTCATTGAAGTCGTCAACAAGTTTGAACCATATCTTGGATATGTCAATCCAGCACCAATGTTTTCAGGAGCATCACTGACGGCACTGGAAAAGGGAATCGACGGATATTCGAAAGGAAGCAAATACAACAATTCAAACATCTGGCTGACAGGGCCTATCACAGCCGTCAATTCCCTTGCCATGATTAAGAAATACGTCTTTGAAAAACATGCAATCACGTTGCCGCATTTACTGGAGGCTCTTCGTGAAAACTGGAAAGGGCAGGAGAGACTTCGCCAGATGATACTTCGTGACCCTGACCAGTTTGGAAACAACCGCGAACTTCCAGACTCCTTGGCAATCACGCTGCTTGAAGGAATCGCAGACAGAATCAATGGCAGATCGAACAGCCGAGGAGGCATTTTTACGACGGCACTCCATTCGGCCAATGGGTTCATCAATTATGGCAGCAAGATGGATGCCACGCCAGACGGCCGTCTCCATGGCGAGGAACTTTCAAAAAACGTGTCTATCAGACCTGGCTCCAACCATAATGGTGTCACGGCGGTCGTGGAGTCTGTACTCAAACTGAATCCAGCGAAATTCATGGCTGATTTTCCTCTGGACATCATGTTGCATCCTTCCGCCGTCTCAGGAGAGGACGGCCTTGAAGCCATGCGGACTTTTGTCATGACATACGTGCGTGGGGGAGGCCATGCCATCCATTTCAATGTTTTTAATCTTGAAACTTTGGAGAAGGCCAGAAAGAATCCAGAGAATTATCGGGACCTTCAAGTCAGGGTATGCGGATGGAATGTGTTATGGAATAATCTCAGCGACCAGGAACAACTCAGTTACATGAAACAAGCCAAGGCGAATGAAGAAACAGTCTGATAACGCTCTATTCCCCAGAGGGGTAGGTTCGACCTTATTGAGTTTGACTTTCCAATCATGCTCATGCAGGTAAAATCAAGGTGAATTCCGCACCATGGGTTGGGAGGTTATGCCAATCCAGTGTCCCATGGTACTTTTCGGCAATCTGCCGTGAAATGTGAAGGCCGATTCCGCAGCCTTTGGGCTTGTGGGAGACGAATGGAGCGAATATATCTTCCCCATCCCTTGGATGGACCCCTGGGCCTTCATCGCTGACACTTAACACGATGGAATTGTCCCGACGGCTTGCCGCTAGGATAATCGTCCCCCCGTCTGGAGAAGCCTCCAGGGCGTTTGTCAGAAGATTGACAAGTATTTGACGAAGATGGACTTCTGGGCAGGGCGAAAGTGTGAATTCGGGAAGATTGTCATCAATCGTGAGTTTTAGTGTCAAATTTGCCTGACGGCATTTTCCTTCCATAAGTTGGACAATCTGCCTGAGTATGACGGCGAGCGGCTGGCTTGTGTTCTTGCTGGACAATTCAGCCTCGCCGATATCCGTAAGGCTGCGCAGGAAAACATCAATTCGGTCGATTTCCCGAATAATCATCTGAAGGCATTCATTGTCGGATTCATCGGATTTTTCTCGATATTCCTCGGCAAGAATCTGCGCATTCATCTTGATTCCGCTGAGTGGATTTCTTAATTCATGAACCACAGATGAAGAGAGTTTTCCAGCCATGGCGACAGTTTCAGCCTTGGCAAGCCTGCGGTCGGCGTCCCTGTTCTTTTTCATCAGGTTGCTGTAGGCGTTGGCAATGACGATGGCGACGAGTATGGCGAGCAGGCCCGCTCCGCCCATAATGACGATGATGATTCCGCTGGACTGCCTTAGTTTCTGGCTGAGAATATCCTGTGGACACAGAAGCCATAGGCGAGTGTCAGTGTCAATATTTTTTGATGCGATTCGGTAATCTTTTCCTTCAATACTGACGAGCGATAAAGAATCTTGTATGAAAGTTGCATTGTTCAATTGAGACAACGTCTGGCTGATGATCGAGCCGTCTCGCGTGATGACGATGTCGCAGTCAGTGATTTGCTTGAGGTTTTGCGCGAGCCTTTCCGAATCAGGTGGGAGCCTGAGGTTTTTCACAATGCTGGCTAGATTGGTGACAGAATCATCGAGAAGTCGTTTTTCCAGTTCAGAGCGTGCGACCCAGTATCCGTATGCTCCTGCAATCGCGGCACCGAGCATGGCAAGAAGCGTCACGCTGACCAGCAGTTTTACGCGAATGGAAGTGTCGTTTGTGCTAGTGGGATTCATTTTCCAAGCAACTTCATGATGCCGAAGTTGGAGCCTGCCTGGAACAACGCCATGTCGATTTCCTTTGCACGTTTGGCAAGGGAATTATCAAGGACTTTGGGGCGTTCAGGCATGGTTTTGAGATTGGTAATAGTCGAAGGAGCCTCGGCGGTGATGTCTTTTCGGAGTTTGCTTGGGATGGCAATGCGCTGCCATTTGGACACCAGCGCAAACTTCCCATCAGCAAGTTCGTATGAGCGGATGATAATCTGGTTTGGATGAATTTGGAGCATTTTAAAGGAAGGACATTTCACAGGCCCCATGGCAGGGCACACAAATTGTGTATAGCCATTGCGCTTGAATTCCAAATCCATGTGGATGTGGCCGCTGAGGACTGCCAAGGCGGACTGGTGGCGGGTCATCAGCCCGTCAAGCCACGGTGCATCTAGGAATGCTGGTGGGAATGCAGTTTCATGGATGACGAGAAAGCATGGCTTGTCCTTGTTTTCAATCAAATCCTGCTGAAGCCATTTCTTTGTGTCTTTGAAAAAGATGGCACATGAATCGTTTGTCCTGGCCATAGAATCGGTGGCAGTAAGGATGAAGTGGATTCCCTTGAAGTCAAAACTGCGTGTCGGCGAGCCGAAGACGCGCTCAAAATCCCAAGGCCAGTTGTCGCCAGGGATAATGGCGTAAGGAAGATTCAGTTCCGTTTCGATGAAGCGTTTCAGCCATTTCTGCCGATGTTCATCTATGGGACCCTTGTCGTTTTTATCAAAAATCGCATTGTTGTCTCCTGTGAACAAAGTCAAGTCGGGCCTGATTTCGTCTCTCAGTTGGTTCAAGGCGATTTTAACAGTTCCCTCTGCACCCTTTGAACTGCCGAGATGCATGTCGGAAAGCCAGGCGATCGTGGCAAGCGGCGGTTGCTCCGTGCGTGCCCAATCGGGTTCGGGGCGAGGCTTGACCTCAAACCGCTTGGCAAGTTCAATGAGTTGGTTAAGGTTTTTCCCTTTGGTGAGTTCATGGCTCTGGGCAATGGCAAGCGTAGAGGCGAAGCACAGGAAAAGAAAGAAGGACAAGATGTTTTTCATTGCTGCGATGATTGAAAAGGCATTTGGATTAAATGAATCATACAGATTATAAAAAAAAACGGAAAAAAGTCAAATAACGTGTCTTTCTGAAACGTTTTGAAAATCGAAGATTTTCGATGTCGTCTAAATGAAAACATCGGCGGCTTTTTGTCGAGAAACCGTCTGGCAAATAGAACAGGAAGAGATCAGTGATGAAAAATCTGATGAAAGCAATTGCAATATGTGTGTGCATGGCGTGCTATTTAACTGCGGCGGAGGGGATTCCAGGCTGGAAGACGCTTGCGTCTGCGAAGAAGGCATCGGGAAACTGCCGTGTTCAGATAAAGAGCGGTGCTCCGTATGAACTGCTTATCGTGCAGAAAGACGGCAGACAGGCGAAGTTGACAATCAGTCAGGACACCGTAGCAGGCGTGGAATTGGTTGCGAACGGGGGAAGCGTCCCGTTGCAGGTACGTTGCGCCTATCCAGGGAAAGCGGCGTCTGGGGATTCTCAGGAAGTGCTGGTCAAAATACGTTCCAATGAATGGACGGTGTATGTGGATGGAGCGCTTCGGAGCATTCTTGCGGCGCCATTTGTGTTTCCAGGTTCATTTGCGGTGCCAGAGGCACAGGCGGAGCGAGTTGTCGGCACGGCGAAGTTCCTGCCAGTTGCCAATGCCAATTTCATCACGAATTTCATGATTGAGCCAGGTGCGCCGAATGAACTTTATCCATGGAACATCCAGATTGGAACGTGGCATCTTCATACTGCGCTTCAACAGGCGATTGAACGGCCAGAAACAGACCAGGGGCGTACAAAGCAGGCACCACTGACGGCTGACAAAAGCCCGAATTTCTATTCGCTCAAAGGTGGTGGAAAAAGCGTTGACAATGTCATCACAGCGGGTTACGAGACATACGACAACTATGTAATCACTGCCGCCATGCAGCCTGAAAACGGCGAGGCTGGCGTTATCATCTACCATCGTGACGAAGCAGTCGCCGAGGGTGCCAAGCCAGATCCCGCCAAGGCGGAGTTCTATGCATTTACGCTTCGCATGAACATGCCTGCGCAAGGGATGAACGAGGTACGGTTGTGGCAGCAGAAGAATGGCGCGAAACGTCTGATTGCCAGGGCGCATGTTCCAATGTATCAGAATCAATGGTATCTCCCAGGCATTGCGGCGCATGGCGATGAGATCATCTGCTATCTTGACCATTCTGAACTATTCCGCGTCAAGGAGCAATTGCCATCAGGGGGAAAATTCGGTTTGTTTGCGAATACGCCGAAGGAAATCCGAATGGATGACGTTACTGTCAAGCCATTTGAGTACATGGATTTGCAGAGTGCGGCTGGAATCAGGTTCAATGCGCAGAAGAGTTTAGGGTCGGTGACGCTAGGGGGCAAGGCTCTGGCCGAGGCTTCAGGCGTCCAGCCGATTCATCTGGAGCCGTCGTCAAGCATTGTCATTGGCCGTTATCATGCGGATAGTCAGGTGTTTTCGGCCAAGGTCGCCCCGCAGGGAGATGCATGGACGCTTGGGCTTGGCGCTGGATGGAACGAAAAAGGCGATGTAAAATATCAGTTTTCCATTGAGCATAAGCCTGATTCGGAAAAATACGTGTTCAGCAGAATTGAGCAGGGAAAGCCTGCAGAAGTGCTTTCGCAGTCTTCTTTGCAAATCCCGTGGAATGGCAAGGAGCCTGAAAAAGGTGAATTTGAACTGATGATTGATGCAACGCAGACAGGTCTCCTGCGTTGCTTAAAAAATGGTCGCGTCACGCTGATCTGGGAATCCCCGAAGGATTTCAGGGGGGCATTTGAATTGTGGACGGGCAATGGAACCAAGGCGGATTTCCGCCAGTTGGAACTTGCGTCTGAGCGTGCGGTCTTCAAGGAACTCCCGCAGAAAAATCCTGTATTCCAGCATGACAATTTCATGCGCCACTGGGCTTCGCCAGAAGGCCAGTGGATTGCGGGCAAGGCGAAAGCCATGTGGCATAAAGGCGATTTCCTTGGCGATTATCTGATAAAATTGCCATGCATTTCAGGTTCGGAGTTGCATGTGGCGGTTCCTGATGACAAAGACGACGGTCCAGTCGCAATTACAATCAATGGCAGTGAACTGACGCTAACTGTCAACGAATGGCTTATGCCAGATGCAAAGCCGCAGCCGCAGAAAATCACGCTGACGCCCCCCGAGGGGAAAGGCGTGGATACGCTCGACTATACAGTTCACCATGAAGGCCAGTGGCTGTGGCTGGAAGTCAATGGCAAGATTCTCGCCAAACATGAACTGAAGACATCGCTCCGCAGATACGGCACCAAGGCGCGTGTCCGTGGGCTGTCGCTGGAGCATCTCGCCCGAAGCAAAGTGACCCGCAGCAATGTCATAGACGAATATTTCAACGAATCGCCGTTCATGTGGCTTGCCAATGGTGGCGACTGGCAGATAATCAACCGATTCCAGTGCACGCCGAGTTGGTCGCACATGATCGACGAGGCATACGAAACCATGGGCGCCTTCTGGCGCAAGCAGATATTTAGCGGAGACATGACGCTGGAGTTCTACGCTGGAAGTCGTCAAGGCGCGTCCTACAATCTTCTGGGAAACTACAACTGCACCATCATGGCCTCGGAAACATCCGCTTCAACGGGCTACACGGCGACATGTACGGAATGGGACCACAGCCACTCGCAGAATTGGTCTAGGCTGTACAAGAACGGGAAGGAAATGACGAAGACAAACGCCTATCTGGCTCCCCGTTCCAGAAAGGGCCTTTACCGCCGCATTCTCAACCCGCTGATTTCTCAGGGGAGGCCCTACCATGGCGCATGGTATTACGTCAAACTCCGCAAGATAGGGGATAAACTCGAATATTATTTTGACGATGAACTCATCTATACGCAACATGATAAGGACGTATTGACAGAAGGGCAGGTCGGCATCTGGACGTTCTTGCAAAGCATGACGCTTGCGCAGATTAAAATTACGTATGACAATGTTCGCGTCAAGCCAGTTCCAGTGACAATGCTTCCGCTGGAGGAGCCGAAGGCACCTGCTCCGCGCAATGTCATCGCATTGGGTAGCAAGGTCAATGGCCTGCCCGTTGATGCATTAGCGGCATCATCATGCAGTGTAAGTGATCCTGTAGGGCAAAGCACGCTGACGACGTTCAGTGTTGGCGGCACAGATGCGCAACTCTTCACCAACCATCTTGGCGCGGGTGCGATGACGATGTCCGTCAAACTTCCAGCTTTGGTCGCGAAGGAGACGGCTGGGTTGCAGTTCAGGGTCAAGCGCAATGCCAAGGCAAGATTCAATGCGTTCTATTCTATTGCCAGCGTCAATGAAAAAGGTGAGCAAAAGAATGAGGCTGATTTTTATCATCATATCAGTGGTTCGGATTTCGATAAAGGCAATTGGATAATGAGCGGTCGGACAGACGTCCCGCCTGTCAAGGAAGTCACTGCAAAAGACGGGGAATGGACCACGGTGAATGCGTGGATACCGCTTCCATATCAGCGTTCTTCCAAGCAGTTTCTTGTGAAATTTGGCGGATTTGGCATTGAGCAGCAGGATGAGTTGAGAAATGGCATTGGCGGCAATGGCCCTGGCGCAGCGTATGCCGTAGCGGATTTGGTCGCTGTCCGCTGGTCTGAACCGACGTTGGAACTTGCCGAGGGCGAATCGTTTAAGGCATATTCCGATGAAGCGGGAAAGACGCCTATAGTCGCAACGACGGTTCCCGAATTGCTTACGGCGTTGAAATCCTCACAGAAACCTGGAGTGAACACGATATGGGCTGACATCAGTAAAGGTGAGCGCACAGTCCGCGTTCCAATTTCATGGGTCAATGATTCAGATACGCCAAAAATCAAGGTGGCGTGGGATCCAGTGATTGCGGATGCCATCCGTGTGATGTCTGAGATGGATTACCCTCATCGCATGCTTGCGAGATACAACATAACCTGCAATAAAGAGGAACTGCAATTTGTCAGGGAAAGGAATGCAGGCAAATCACGTCTCTTCACGTTCCCACGGACAGACAAAATGATTGAAACTTTCAAGTCGGGGAAACTTCCTTTGGTGTTTACGTGCGACAGGGGCGTCAAATTGAATTTTGAGATTTCAACCACTGATGCGACGCGCATTGACCGTGGACCGCGGATTGTCTCGCTGGACGGGTTCACAAAATTCTTCAGCAGTTTCGAGTCTGGCTTTGACACTCTACTCAGGGATGGTCCGAAAGCCAGGCAATTGCGTATCAAGCAGGATGATATTGCGGCTCAAGGCGATTATCTGATGATTTCCAATCGAGGCTCCGCCAAACGTCTGGAGGCAAATTTCAATACTGATTTTTCCATCGCGAATTATCCCATTGTCCAGTTCCGTTATCGCGCAAGCGATATGGCCCAAGTTAGCATGTCATTCCTGTACAAGGACAATTCGTATGTTCGCCTGGCAAATGATGACTGGGGAAACAGTCAGGGGGTTCGCCTCGCAAATATCATTTCCTTTGATGAGGCATGGCATTCATGGACAGGAATTGTCACCGACGCCTTTTGTCGAACTACTACAATGTATCGCGCTTTATTGGTTCAAGCGGTGCC
>JAGCTA010000291.1 GCA_017963875.1 Victivallales bacterium
CTGTCTTCTTTCTGGACTGCGATTTCAACGGCCTTGAGTTTTTCAGAGTCTTTAGCCTGGAGGACATCCTCGTATATTTCTTTCATTTTTGAGTTCAGTTCGTTGCAGACAGGCAGGTCGGGGAACTGATAAAGGTCGTTTGCAAGTTTTTCCAGTTCATCGAGCATCTTTTCGTGCTCCTTTTCCATCTTTTCCATGTCATCCTTGAGCCCAGGGTCACTTTCAGCAGGATTCCTTTTCTGGAGTTCGTGTGCGATTTCAGAGATTTTCGCCTGGATTTCCTCCATTTTGTCAAGTGTCTCCTTGACCTCGTCTATGACCTCCTTTGCCTCATTGATGGTTTTTGCTGCATTGTTGACTCGCCAGTCGTTCAGGAGTTTGTATGCAGCGGCAATGCCCGCCAAGGCAAGTTTTTGGGATTTCAGAGCGTCATTGAGGTTTTCATCTTCATCGAGTGCTTCGATGGCATCCAGCGAATGATTGTATGACTTTGACTTGTCCAAAGCATCCACTGCGCGGCGCAATTGCACGGAAAAATCGTCTTCTGCATGTTCTTCAGCCGAGGCGAGAGCCTTGTCGTTGAATGCCAGTATGCCTTTTGAGATTCCAGTCTGATAATTGGCGAATTGAACGAAATCGACTTTCCCAGATGCTTGTGCAGCAATTTCCTGTTTGATGATGAGATTCTGGTCTTTGGCCAGTTTCTGAATGATGGCAAAGATATCCGTTTTTTCCTGATGCTGCTGTTCGGCAGACTGTCCCTGCTTTCCCATAGTGGTGAGCATCGCGAGGATTTTAGTCTGCAATGTCGCCACTTTTTGCAGGTCAGGGAGGCTTGCTGCCGCGCCTGGTCTGTTGAGCAGATCGATGGCTTCAAGGACGTCGAGCAACTCCTTGTTGACCATACCAGCCAGCGTGTCGCCCAATGCGCCGAGCATTTCCCTGTTTTGAAGGATGACCAACGCCATGTCCCTGATGTCTTTTTGACGGGCATACAGTTCCGTGATATCCGCCGTGCCAGGCGCGTTGCCTTGCGATGCTTTCAGCATGGTGTCATTTGTCAATTTCAAAGCGTTCTTTTGCAGGACAAGCAGGCGTTCAAGCGACTGTTCGCTGTCCTTTGCCTTTCGCTCTTGTTCCTTTTTGACTTCCTTCTCAGAGAAGAAGGAGATGCTGACAATGGGGGACAAACCATTTCGTGATGGCTCGGTGGAGGCTGTTTCAATGACTCGCAGGCGGAAACGCAAAACGGCCGCTTCATTGTCGAAACTGTTTGTGTCGATTGAAAAACGGGCGCGGAA
Organism: Victivallales bacterium; assembly: GCA_017963875.1. The sequence goes on from JAGCTA010000291.1 coordinate 1,302, forward strand.
AAGGCGTTTTTCCTCAGGCGTGGGTATTGCGGAGGCGATTTCCTGGAGTTTATTGTCGGGAAGGAGTTGTTCGACGATGACTTTTGCGATTCCGTAGTCATCCATGGCTCCAAAGGTGATGGTGACAGAATCGCCACGGTTGACCTTGAAATTGGTCGGTGTGTCTGTAAGGGATATGACGGGAAGGCGATCAGGTAAAATAGCAATCGGGAGGGACAAGGTTGTCTCCAGTGCTTCTGGTGTGCTTAATTTTAGCGAAAATGCTCCCGAATAGGGTGATGTGGCCTCGCAGATAAATTGTGTGAATGATGGCGGTGCATTGTGTTGCGCCAGTTGGTTTTTGTCACAGAAAAGCACCGCCTTGTCCAACGGTCGTGAAGCGGCACCAGCAAAGAGGATATGCGAACCACCGATGATTTCGCGTTCTTCCGATGCGGCGGTGAATGTGTAGGAAGGGCGTTCCGTGTAGGTTGGCGGTATGACGCGGATTTCCCAGTTCTCCAGCCCAGGCGGGTTGTCAACGGTCACGGTCATCCAGGCTGACGTCGCATCATTGGAAATGACGCGGTATTTGAAACTGTCAAAACATGCAGGAAAATCATAGGCGTAGTTTTTCTTGTCATCACTTGTTTCATTCATGGCTGTCGCATCATGGGTTCCCGATGCAGGCTGGAGCCATTCAATGATTGTATTCGGCGGAATGATGCCGTTGAGCGAAGCAGTAATAGTAATGGGGTCTCCACGCCGAATGGTGACATTGCCAGGGGTGACGCCCACAATGAATGTCTCTGTGAATGGCGGAATATCCGACAGTGGCTTGAGAATACGTGACAGCGCTATGGGCATCCTTTCTGGAGAAAGCACGAACGTGAGCCCAAAGATGAGCAAGACCAACGGGATGGCGTATGCGAGGTGGGAATACAAACGGCGCGTATACGTCGAGCGAGCGGAGAATTTCGCAGGGTCGGCAGGGTGTTCAGCAAGGATTGCGTCAATGATATCTGGACGTGCATTGTCGCATTCTGCCATTTGCACTGCATTGATGATGGTGTTGTCCGCTTCTGGATGCGCTTTTTCTGCGATTGCGGCCAACGCTTGCATTGAATAGCGTTTGAATGCGCAACGGAGGCAGAGGGCGAGCCCTGCAATGATTATCAGGGCTAGAAGGATGAATGAAGCCATACGCCCTGCTGTTGGGAAGTGCAGAAATGCATCTCCAACGACTGTCGCAAGCAGGGCGGTCATCAACGCGACAAACGTCCATGCGGCGGCGATGGTCGCCAACTGCGTGTTCCGTCTGATTTTCAGAATAGACAGGCCATCTAGAAGATGTTGTATTTTAGTGGATTGCGTTGCCATGGTGCATAATGCTTCCCAAAATGAAGCGACTTAGTCGGCTTGCATGATGACTGCTTCATCAATGTAAATCGCTTTGACTTCTTCTAATGGACGTTTCATCGGGGAAATCCAAATATACGGCGTTTTTCCAATCAGTTCCTTGATGGAAAATGGCTTTGACTCAATGCGGACATACTTTTCACCATTGCATTGGGATACATTTACGACTTCGTTTACGTGGAACAGGCCAGTCCCGTAGATGCCGAAACGCAGAGCATTGCCTTCCGTTGATGCCGCCTCACAACGGACGGAAACGACAAGTCTCCACATTTTGTCTGGGTCGTAAAAGTTGATTGGAATGTTTGCCTGGGCAGCCCATTCCCAATGGTTGCCAGGCATGCGAATGACAGTCTTGTGCGTTGAATTGGAATCGGTAACTCGTTGGCTCCAACTGCCTTCATGGTAGAGATAGAACGCATCATGCGCGAAGACGTCCCATGTGTCAGGGGCTTTGCCCTTGCAGATTTCAGGCACATACTGATTCGTTTTCATGGAATCCAGAATAGACTGCTTGAGTCGGACGGCGTAATCTCCCAGAGGCGCGCCTTCGCGGAAATTGCCAGAGCCTTCAGTCAGTGCGATGAATTCATCGGCGAGCGTGAGGATATTGTCTGGCAACGGAGGAACACCGTGGTTGGCAAAACGCTGTAATCTGGCGTGTTCCTTTGCATTCAGAAGCATCACATGGTCAAGTGTCAGCCGTTCACGGCGAACACGTTTGGCTAGAACAGGATTGTCTTGGACTGCCTTTTCTGCCTCCGCATAAATCTTTGCCGCCTCTTCGACTTGGCTTGGGGACAACCAGCCATCGACGTTCCGAATGAAGCAGGTCAGATTGATATTCGCCTTTTCAACGGCATCGCATAGGAAATTGATGTAGTTGAGAAGATGCTTTCCAGCGGGACCGTAGTATCCTTCAAGGAATTTGTTGACCAATTTCTTTTCGTCAAGGTCAGGATTCCATTGCAGGTGCGCGATGACCCACTGGCGAAGACGGACAAAGTCGCCGACGGAACTGCCTCTGTCGCCTTGCTCGAATAGTCCGATGGCGTTGTGTTTTACAAAAAAGCGGATGTCATTCGCCAGATTTCGGTAATTGGGGTGCGGGATAAGATAATTGGAGAAATTGGTGACATAGTTCCAGATGAAAAGATTCGGCGCAATGGCGCTCCATTCCTCAATGTCTTTCCGAAAACTCTGATTGGATGGACCTGTTTCCAAAGACTGGGCAAAGTTCATTTCAATGCTACATAGGCGAATGACGACGTTTGATGCGGGGCGCGTGATTTTCGGCGCCTTGCGCGTGTACTGGTAGGCGAGCGTTTCCATGAGAAAATTCGGATACTCCTTGGCAATGTCTGCAGCGACGGCATTGACAAATCGGACGAGCAGGCCCGATGGGCTTCCCTCCGCTTCTTCGATTGCCTTGCATTTGGGGCATTCGCAACGTCCGTGCCAGTCGTTTTGGGAGATGGATATCATGCCAGCCTCTGGCTTTTTTCGAATGAGTTCCAAGGCGACTTTCACAAATTCTTTCCGCATTTCCTCATTGGTGAGGCACAACTGATAACGGCCATTTTGCCGCTTGCCATCAATTTCGCTGTACCATTCGGGATGAGCGTCGAAATATTTCTTGGGAGGGAGAATCTGATAGAAAGTATGACACCATCCAATGATGGAACGGTGGCCGCCGTATTCTTCTGGAATGTTGGCGAAGTGTCCATTGCATTTCAAGAATGGAGCGAATTTGGGGCTGTCTGAACCTCTGTAGAAGGTTTCGCGGCTGATGAGTTTTGGCGCATATTCAAGGTCTTTTGCGGAAACAGTCAAAGAGGGCAACGATGGAATCGTGCGTTCTTCTGGCGTCCACCAGCAGATTCCTACGTAATCTTCAAGGAAAGTGAACGTGGCATAGAGCGGTCCACGGGGCATCTGACCGTTGAGAAAAATGTCTTTTCCCTTGAATTTAATGGCGATTTCATCAGGTCGTGCGTTCGAGAAAGTGGGGTCTTTGAACACGCTTGCCGATGACTTTACAGGGCCGATGATGAATGCGGGGCGGTTGTCGGGACGGTCTTTTTCCTGGACGATCTGATAGGTGGCGCCAGTGACGTCTTTGAGGTGAGACGCCAGTTCGTTGGCAGCCGTTTGCAGGACGGATGCGGGATTGTCTGGAAGGACGATGACGTAGTCGCTTTGCCCTTGATTGGAAATCTGTACGTCCTGTGCGAAAGCGAAGCATGTTCCAAGACAGACAAGCGACAATGCAATTTTCGGTATTTTCATGGTTGTGTTCTGTTTTGTTAGGTGGGGTGAAACTTTTTTACAATCGCTCTATTCCCCAAGAGGGTAGGTTCGACCTCTTCGAGGTCGTTATCCTGTAGAGGATTGCGTCCCCCAGGTTTCGCTTCGCTCAACCTGGGGTTACTGATATTTGACCCCTTCGGGGTCTTAGCAGAGCCGCCTTGACATGAGCAATGACCGACACTCTTGGGAAATAGAGCCGTTATCTTACTATAATAAGAAAAATAGGATTTCCAATATCAATGGTTATTTGCAATCAGTCATTCGTCTTTCTGACAAACACAATTCTGTCACAGGCAATGGCGTTTTTCTGCTGTGACCCTGGATAATATTTGGGGCCTGTCAATTTCAGAGAGACATAGACCGTGACCGTATCATCTGTTCCTGGCATCCATACCTCGCCTGGGAAAATGCGGAAGAGATATTTGTATTCTTTGAAATGCCCCCGCATTTCGAAACTCGGGGTGATAGACGTTTCCCCGATGTTGTAGAAGCAGTATTTCCCCTCCATGCCGTCTTTGGAAGAACGGATTTCCGAAAAGATTTCCCAAATGTTTTCGACGGCATCGTATTTCAGAAACTGAATTGGGAATTCCTGGTCGGTTTCATTGTTGAATATCGCCTGATTCCAAGCCGCATCGCCGTCTTTCACAGCCGCCGACTTGCCCATGGCTCCAGGGTAGAATTCAAAAATCAACGAGGGATTGATTTCCCCGAAAATCTCTTTGGGAAGCCCTTTGGGTTCGGTGCCTTCCTGTATGGTCATATTGGCGACCAAACGGTTTATTGCATTGTCGTTGTTTTCCTTGTGTTTCTTTATCTGTGGATCGCTTTGCGGATAGAAAGCAATTGTTGCTTCCTGGAAGACCGTCCTGATTCTTACCCCAAGTTCATTGACATCGGTTTCGTATTCTGGCATTTCCCGTTTGATCCGCCTGAAAAAGCGCAATGTCATCATATCCAGAGGAACTCTCACCCTGCGGACGGAAAAATAGATTGCTGGATTCGATGCGGTCAGTTTTTCCATCTGATCGAAATATCCCTGCCACCTTACGACGTCCTGGCTTTTGAGAAATGAGTTCCAGACGCCTACGACGGCATTCCATTTAACAAAGACTCTGGTCTCCTTTGCGACTTTTTCCTGCTCGTTCAGATACTTTCTCATCAACGGTGCGGCGGGACCATATTCAATTTTCATAAAATCATCATTGAGAAAATCAATGTTCAGTTCGGGAGCACGCATCAGCCGAGCCATCAGATAGGACTGCAATTCGGTAAATCCAGTCATGCTTGCCACTCCCACGGGATGGGAAAAGTTGTATCCAATGACACCTGCTTTATGTGCCAGGACAATGTCTTGCGCACAACGATAGACATTTCCCAACGGGAGCACCGTTGATGTCCCGAACGTCCAAGGATTGACATAGTATCCCAGCGTGATGTTTGGACAGTGTTTTTTCCATTCCTGCAGATTTCGATAGGTTTCCGCGTTGGTTTCCGATTCCCAATTCTTGCTCATGTCGTCATCAATTGGGCAGAAATTGACGATGACATTGTCTGGAAGATTTAAACCGATTGGCGGGAATTCAGTCTGTTCTTTACGATAGGCGTATGTCCAGATTTTAACGTGCGGGAAAGCTTTTCCAACTGCTTCCGCCAGTTCCTTGACGAACAGGAAGACTGGTGCCCCGTTGGTCTTGTATTTTGCGACCGATTCCTGGCATTCTTTGCAGTGGCAGATTTGGCCAGGCATGTCAAAAGCGGTGACAGAAAATAGATTCATGTGCGGAGTATTTCTGATGTGCTCATAGAAATTCTTTGTGAATTCCTCCCGTAAATCTGGATTGCTGAAGCAAAGTTGACGCACAATCCGCTCTCCCTCCTGATTCATGGAAAAGTATTCAGGATGCTCATTGAAGTAGCCTTTGCCCCGTAATTCCTTAATCCGTGATTTATTCGGGACATCGGGAATATAGTCGAAAAAAGTATGCGATGCTGGTGAGGCACGGCGATAATCGTTTACGCCGTTTCCAGCCAGAGTGCCCCCATTTTGAAAATTCAAAGAGTCCTTGTCCATGCCTGGCAGTGGATAAAGCCTGGTCTTTAAGTTCATTCTGTTGCGATAAAGGAAATAATGCGATTCAGGACGATAGAAGAAATAATCTGGACTCATGGAACGGAATATGGAATCGTAACTTTTTTTTCGGCTGATGTCTGGCAAGGTGAAATTCTTCAGGTCGGGGACCTTTTTCCCACCGCGTGCATCATACCCGATAAAACCGCAGTCGGTTTCAAGAAAATCATGGACCGCATGATGAATTCCAGATTCTCCGCCGCCTGAGAGCAGCAATGTATGATCGCGCGGTCTGATTTCAAATTCCGCATTCTGCAGTTCGGGATTGTTCTCGGATAAAATGATTTGATGATTTATCTGCAGCGATTGCTGGCTGATTGCAAAAAACGCTCCAGATGCCTGCTCCAAATGAATCTTCAACTCATGCGCGGCATATTTCAGATTGTCGGACGCATCTTGCGGCAGAATAATCTGATAATCTGTTTTACCGTTGCGGGTCAGTTGCACATCCGCATACGTCCAATTACCTATTGCCGCCATCAGAAGTATTGAGACTAAAAATCGTTTTGTACTGATATTCATTTCAATCCCTTTTTCAATGTCTCTCAAGCGTATAAGGCTCTGTTCTCCAAGAGGGTAGGTTCGACCTCTTCGAGGTCGTTATCCTGTAGAGGCTTGCGTCCCCCAGGTTTCGCTTCGCTCAACCTGGGGTTTCTAATATTTGACCCCTTCGGGGTCTATGATCAGCCACCACGGCTTTGTTGCAATTACCTACCCTCATAGGGAATAGAGCGTCATATAAAAATCCCAACTGAGATTTCCTCTGCGGATGTATACTGACAATATATTTCGACCTTTTTTCCCCTGTCCAGTAAAATGATGGTTGTCTGCCGAAATTGTAGTTTTACTGTTCCCGCAAGGAAACGTTGAGAAAATCTCCTTTCCGTTCAAATAGACTTTCATCCACCAGTCCGCACCGGCTCCAAATCCCAATTTCATAGGTCGGTCAAGTTCAAATTCATTGTAAACAATGCACTCATCATTGCAGTGTCCTTTCACTCCGCTTACGGTGTCCAAATCTATGCCATGTTGTTTGTCAAGTGAGAACTTTATACAGTTTTCTGGTATTTGGGTATAACGAACCGAATCGGATTTTTGTATGAAACTCCAGTGTTTTGACAAAAATGACACTTCTTTTGTCACTTTCCTTTCAAGTTTTCTAGTGGGCCGATTTGAGAAATCGAACAATGCGGTGTCAGGCTTATGGAAACGGTATTGGAATTCACCATTTTTGATGTGGATTTTCCTGCCTGTGAAGAGTTCGGTCACCGTGCCAGAGCGTCCTGGAACACGGATAGTCTCCAAACCTCCCGATGCAGTGTGGACTGCCAGTAGTGAACCTTCTGCATACACTGGCCATTCTTGCGTGGTGTATAGATGGACACCTGCCGATTCCGCAAGTCGCTTCAATTCTGCCGTGGTGATTTTTCTGTAGTCACGACAATAGGCTGACTGCCAGTTATTCTGTTTACGCATGACGATACCTTCCGCATTAGCGGCGATTCCTGTCAGTTTGCGGATGTTGTCTGTATTGACCGTCTCATGGTCAATGATACCAGCAGGCCCAAGCCATAGAACAGTTCGCCCATCTTTCAAGACATGCTGTTTTAAAATCTCTTTCTTTTCAGGAGTCAGATGGAAAAGCGAGGTGAAGATGATCAGACGGTATTGCGAAAAACTCTTGATTCTCGGAATATCATTGAAGGAATATACTTCAAACGGCGCGCCAAGCAGGTTCAGTTTGTTTCGTGTTCCACGGTTGATTTCGGGGATGTCGGGGTGGTTCTGATTAAGATAATAGGTGCTGTCAGGATCCACGATCATGGCGACTTCGCGAACATCTTTAACTGGAGTGCCAGCGCAGGTGCTCCAGATTTCGTGAATCCGCTTGAGGGTGTTCATGACCGCCTCACCTTTATAGAAATCATCCCACATGTCGAACCACCAAAGATGAGTGCGGTTAATCAGGCCAAGTGCGGCTTCGCGTTTAAGTCCAGCGACAGTGGATGCTTCGTCTGGCCAGGCGGTGCTGATTCGCAGGGTAATATCAGGTGTCAGATATGGATTGTACGTATGGGTTCGCTGGTCGCATTCATGGAGCAGACGTTTGTTTCGGACTGCCGCAGTGCCGTGAGGAATCAGGAATCCAGAACCGCCGCCAATCCTTCGGGCTTCAGTGTATGTCCCTGGCGAGATCAGAAAATCAATGTCTGGCGAATCCAATACCCGTTCATAATCAAGATGACCACAGGAAACTAGGTTCTGGGAGGTCTTTTCGAGTATGTAGCCATAAAAACATCCGATTTGAGTTTTTCTTCTGATGATTTTTCTTGTGATGGAGGCAAATTTCAAAATGGTATCCGCTATGGACTGGTTGCAGAATCGCCAGTAGTCAAGTGCGGTTTTGTCTGCAATCGGGTCACGTAGAAAATCGTTGTGGGAGATGTGGTCTCTGACGGAGGCGGGTGGAATGACAATTGGGTCAGGGAGTTGTTTTTTTCGGCACCATTCTCTCCATGCGGCCCTGCGGTGCTGGTCTTCATTTCCGAATGAATAATCGTACCATTCATCGGTGGCGCCGCAGGCGAGAATATATGCCTGAATTCGATTACCGTAGTGCTTTTCGGTATCATGGAGAAAATCTTGAAGATACGGTTCAACGGCTTCACGCCAGAAGGGATTATGAACGGCTTTCCCAAGGGTGTTGAAGGAATCGCAGCAATCAAACGCCTTGAAATGTTCCAGCCAGACTGGAGAATTGAGGTCGATCATACAGAGAAAATCTGCTTTGGGCATAGCCTGGGAAACATCGTGAATCATCTTGTCGAGAGGCGTGAAATCCAGTCTGTCAAACCAGAGCCAGACGGGCGGATAAGTGCTGTATGGTGTGCCTCGTGAGTTCACCGTGTGGGCAGGGAAAATGCACATAGTGTCATAATCCGCATGGGCGAATCTCTCAATGGTATTGAGCGGAGCAAGAAATGACCTATATGCCAGAAATGGGATTTGATTCATTGGGGGGCCTCCAATTTCTTAATTATAGCATTCATCTTCTGTTTACTATAAACAAGCGCAAGTCAAGCCAGGCGGGACAACCATCACTTGCAGTAGTAACCTCCTGTCTTGGGTGCGCCACGGAACTCAATTCTTCCTTCTTTATTCAACAGCCCAAGGTGACGCTCCAATGTGCGTTTTGGCAGAGATAGTTTCTCTGCCAGAGCATTGGCACGCAACCCTGGGTACTCCTTGATATAAGCAAGGACTGCAGATATTTCATTTACTTCGCCATTTACTCCGCCATTTACTCCGCCATTTACTCCGCCAGCATCTGTGTCTTGATGATGCTGAAGTGCTTCGAGAATTCTTTCCAACATGAATTCGATGAAGATGCCAGAGTCAGTCTTTGCGGTACTTTCGTTGATGGCTTGGTAGTAGCCATTCTGGTTGTCATGCACCATGGTCTCGACAGGCAAATTCAGGAAAACTGGATTCAACTTGCCAAGAATCAGAGATTGCCAGAGGCGTCCTGTCCTTCCATTGCCATCAGCAAAGGGATGGATGAACTCGAACTCGTAGTGAAATACGCAACTTTTGATGAGTAGATGATCCTTTGAATGCCTAAGCCAATTGAAAAGAGTGGCAATCAGTTGCGGTATTTGCCCTGCTGGTGGTGCGACATGGATTACCTGATCTCCGTTAAAGACACCTACACCACCTGTACGGAATTGCCCCGCACCATTCACTAGTGCCGCCATCATCGTCCCGTGGGCTTTCAGCAGGTCTTTCACCGAGAATGGATTGAGCCTCGGCGCAAGGTCGTAGGTGGCGATGGCGTTCTTGACCTCCTGGATTTCCCGAAGTGGAGCAACCACACGCTTACCGTCCAGGATGTCTGTCACCTGCTTCAATGAAAGCGTGTTTCCCTCGATGGCCAGCGAGGAATGGATGGTCTTGATGCGATTTGCCCTGCGTAGTTTCAAGGCATCACGTTGCTCTAGGCGGATAACATAACGTTCCACTAGCGAGGAAATCTCTGCTACCAGCGAGACTGTATGAGAAGATATGGTAAAAGGAGGTCGGTAGGTCATGGTTGGCTATAACTTTGGGTGCAATGATTAGTTATTCTGGGTATATAATGTACTTCATTGTTTCCTGTTTGCTCTATTCCCAAAGAAGGTAGGTTCGACCTCTTCGAGGTCGTTATCCTGTAGAGGATTGCGTCCCCCAGGTTTCGCTTCGCTCAACCTGGGTTTTCTAATATTTGACCCCTTCGGGGGCGTCGAAGAGCCTCCTTGACATGAGCGATTACCGATCCTCATGGGGGAGCCCTCCTTTTTTGACCACTTAGTTACTGGCATCTAATCACTATCCTCTGGGAATAGAGCCTTTCCATAAGATAATTCCACGTGCTGGCATTGTCAAAAATCGGTGTATATTATACGGAAAAGGTTCATTTAGGTTTGTTGTTGTCAAAGCATGGAGATTCAGAAGCAGATGGAAACTTGCCATTTCAGTTATGACCGTGATGTGCCGATATTGCGTTCTACGGATATTTTGGTCGTCGGTGGTGGTCCTGCGGGAATGGCGGCCGCGATATGTGCCGCCAGAAAGGGGAAAGCCGTTGTTCTTGCCGAGCGTCTGATGTGCCTTGGAGGAACTGCCACAAGCGGCCTGGTTGGTCCATTCATGACCTGCTCGGACCCAGATGGCAAAAAGATGATCATCAAAGGCTTCTTTGAAGAGTTCGTCCAGCGGCTGGTCGCCGCTGGCGGAGCCATCCCGCCAATGGATATTGCCAATGGCGACGCGTATTCGTCTTGGCATTCCAAGGGACACCGCAATGTCACGCCGTTCAATTCAGAGGTTTTCAAGGTTGTTGCGGAGGAAATGTGCGAAGAGGCGGGCGTTGACATCCTTTATGGTATGCAGTCGCTGGATGTGAAGAAAGCGGATTCCAGACTTGATGGCGTTTTCTTCCTTGCCAAGGAAGGTGTTGTGTTTATCAAGGCGAAGCAGGTCATTGACTGCACTGGAGACGGCGATGTCACCGCTTTGGCAGGGTGTCCGATGTTCAAGGGCGATGAGCAGACAGGGGAGATGCAGGCGGC
>JAGCTA010000292.1 GCA_017963875.1 Victivallales bacterium
AGCGATGCCATCAACGCAATCGTTGAAACCACCGTAAAGAATGCTCCGATGTTCGACTTTGTTGCTTCGGACAGCATTTCCCATACGGGCTGGCGCGTCCCTGAAGAATTAACCGACAAACTCCAGCAAGCGTTTGCCGAACTTCCTCGCCTTTATATCGCGGACGGCCATCACCGCGCCGCATCCGCCGCGCGCACTCGCGCAGCACTTGTGGAAAACCATACGGACACCGTTGAAACTGGGCGCGTCCTCTCCGTCATCTTTCCCGCCAGCCAACTTAAGATTCTGGCATATAACCGCCTGATATTGAACCTTGGCATTTTCACGCCAGAGCAGTTTATGGAAAAAATGCAGGCGTCCTGCAAAATGAAACCCGTTGACAACCCCGTTCCCGACAGCATTGGCAAATGCTGCATGTACTTCCAAGGCCAATGGTATGAAATAACACTCGAACAGCCCCCAGCGGATGCTTCCGTCATAGACAAACTGGATGTGTCCATCTTGCAGCATGACATTCTGGCGCCGGTTCTTTGCATTGACGACCCGCGGACATCCCGCCGCATTGACTTCGTCGGAGGAATTCGCGGCACCGCTGAACTGGAGCGCCGTGTGGATTCAGGCGAGGCAATCGTGGCCTTTTCAATGTACCCAACGACTCTCGACCAACTCATGGATATCGCGGACAATGATGAAATCATGCCACCGAAATCCACTTGGTTCGAGCCAAAACTCCGTGACGGTCTCTTCGTGCACGAAATCTAATCGCACATACTTATTGACAATCAACATAACCACCATCAATCTGGAATCCATCACATGAAAATCATCAATGGTCAAATCTGTCTGGAAGACGTCCCTGTCACTGAATTAGCGACAGCATACGGCACTCCAACTTACGTCTATGAGGAATCACGCATCCGTGACAATTTCAGACGCGCGCTAGCTGCCTTCAGAAAATACTATCCAAACTTCAGGTTCTTCTACGCCATCAAGGCAAACAACAATCTCGCCGTGGCAAACATCCTCCGCCAGGAAGGCGCGGGCATCGACGCGGCGTCCGTCAATGAAATCCTGCTCGCTCAAAAACTCGGACTTGGCGGCACCGATGTCATGTTCTCTGGCAACTTCCTTTCTGACGACGACATCCGTCAGGGACTCCAATCAGGCGTCATTTTCAATCTGGATGACATTTCACTCCTGCCACGCGTGCTCAAATTCGGCAAACCCGAATATCTGTCATTCCGCCTCAATCCAGGCTATGGTGCCTGTGAAGTCGGCGATTTTGTCTGCAACGGCGGCCCAGATGCAAAATTCGGCGTTCATCCAGACCAGATCATGGATGCCTACCGTATGGCGAAAGACGCTGGCATCAAGCATTTTGGCGCGCACATGATGCCTGGCTCCTGCATCCGCGACCCAGAGTATTTCCGCTTCATCACGGGACTTCTCATGGACAACATCGGCAAGGTCGGTCGTGAACTGGGCATTGATTTCGAATTCATCGACCTCGGCGGCGGCCTCGGAATCCCCTACAAACCAGGCGATTATGTGCTGGACATCGACGAAGCCGCGCACCGCGTCGCAGACGTCTTCACGGAGAAAATCAAGGAATACGGCCTTAAGCCGCCGCGCCTGATGATGGAGCCAGCCAGATACTTTGTCGGAGACGCAGGCTATATCATCGGAACAGTCCACGCCATCAAGGATTCGTACAAGCACATCATCGGCACCGACGTCTCCATGAACACGCTGGCACGCCCCGCCATGTACGGTGCCTACCACCACATTTACGTCAACGGTCGTGAAGACGAAAACCGCAAGCCCGCAGGGCTTTGCGGACAAGTCTGCGAAAACACGGATTTCTGGGTCCGCGAGCGCATGTTCCCTGAAAACATCTCGCTCGGCGACATCATCGTCGTCGAAAACGCAGGCGCATACGGCTACGCCATGAGTTATCAGTACAATGGACGCCTGAGGCCCGCCGAGGCGCTTGTTTCAGGCAACAAGCACTGGCTCATCCGCAAACGCGAAGACATTGAAGACCTCGTCAGAAATGTCAGCATCCCAGAACATCTTCTTGGCTAATTTCCATTTGTTCTACAGGAGAATCCACAAATGAAGCATCTATTTTCTGTCATCATCGCAGCATTGTTCGCATTCAGCGCCTTTGCGCAACAACAGCCACAACAAACGGCGGACGACAAGAACGGGCAGGTCGCGCCAAAGAACACAAATCCAATCATTCGGATTGCCACTTCCAAAGGCGACATGAAGTTTGAACTCTACGAAGATCTCGTGCCAAATACCGTCGCAAACATGATTGAACTCGCAGAAAAGGGCTTTTTCAAGGGAATGTCTTTCCATCGCGTCATCAAAGACTTCATGGCCCAGGGTGGCTGCCCCTATTCCAAGCGGGATGCCCACGGTCAACCAGGCACAGGCGGCCCAGGCTATCGCTTTGCAGATGAAATTACCCCAAAACTCCGCCATACTGAAAGGGGAATCCTCTCCATGGCCAATTCAGGCGAGAACACCAACGGCTCGCAGTTCTTCATCTGCTTCAAGGCAACTCCCTGGCTTGACGGATGCCATACGGTTTTCGGCAAAATCATCGAAGGAATGGAAGTCCTCGACAAAATCGAGGCCCTTAGTTCGACGTCTGGGAAAACCAGTGAGAGAATCCAGTTCAATATCGAAGTCATTTCAAAACGCGACCACGAATACAAAGTGAAAAAAATACAGTAATTATTTGACATCATACTGGAAATCATGCGTTTGCCTTTGTCAACCATTTCCATTGCCGTTCTGGCGCTGCTGTTTTTGGCGGGTTGCGAGACTGTGGAACTGCCGCCAGGATTTGCCCGTGTCGGCGAAGTTCTTCAGAACAACACCTCTGAAGCGGCGTCTGACGAGGCAGTCTTTTCCCTGATGGAGTGGTATGCCATTGTTAATAGGGGAAAGGACATACCGCCTCTTTGGAGCGAATATGTTCAAAACAAACGCATGGCGGCGCAATCCGAACTCTTTGGGAAATGGAAACAAAATCTCATTGAACAATCCCACGGAACGCTCGTCCACAATCCCGAAAAATGCCTTTCTCTCATCCCAAAAGCATTGCTGGTTCGGACGGACTGGGAGACTTTGGAAACAGATATCCACTCCATCAAAGTGCTTCTGGAATCCCCCATCACCATTGAGGTCCCATTGAAGGAATGCCTGAACGATTCTTTCTGGCGTGGACGTTCCGCCAAATCACGAGAGTCCTTTGCCGAATGGGGGCAGCAACGCCGCCTGACAGTCCCTCCCGCTGAGAATTTAAACACGTCCGAACTGGTCGCACAACTTTCCTCTGTGCATGATGCTATCTTGCTTTCAAAGTCAATCCATGACGCTCTCGCATCAGCCGCTGACTTGTCTGGGAAAAAACAGTTCATCGACGCCATGAATGCCCTTCAAGCACTCCTGGAAAAACTGAAGACAGACTCTATAGCCAAACAATTTGACGAATTAAAAGAAGAATCGCCCCTGCGAAAACTCGACCAGGCTTTCCAGCAACTTCCATTCACCTGTATTAATGTCAATCTCCAAAATTTGGAGACGACGTTCAAGGAACTGAATTCACGCCTCGCAAAGCCTTTCACCGAAGAGACCAACACCGTCAAGGCAATGGATGCCTCCCTCACACAAGTGGAGACGACCATTTCGACAATGCTCACGACATGGCGGCAGGACAAACGCTTTACCCAATCATGGCAAGTGAATGTAGGCAAAATCAGGACGACGCTCGCGCAGACGGCGGCCTTGAGGCTCGCCGTCTGGAAACAGCAGTTGTCTGATTTCTTCTCGTCCAGGATGTATTGGGATGCGGCACTGTTCTACAAGGCACGTTGCGAGGCACTGACGTTCCAAAATCATTCCCAGTTCGGGCTGTATTCATCCATAAGCATTGCCGATGGCAATGACACGACTTTTACACAGACTTTGGCGAAGGATTTCCGAACGCTTTTTCTCAAGCGACTTCCTGACGCATGCGGACTCCTTGCCGACAGTGCGGAGAAAAGCCTCAAGGACCATCAGGAATCGGGCTATGCCATCGCACTATGCCGCATGGTCAATCGCATGATTGAACTGCTGAATGCGCATGACTACCCTGGTATCGCCGCGCCTCTCGCCAAAACGTCAATCATCGAACCGCAGGCAAGGAAATCTCTGGAGGATGCTGTCCTTAAACGCGTTATCACCATTGAAGACATGTCTTCCGCAATCCCTGGACTGGGCTTGACCTACACCAAGGACCTGCAGCATTCACTCGAACGGCTGTTCAAGTCATACGGCATGGACAATTATCTCAAAATCGTTTCTGGAACGGCCCAGATGACACCATATAGTTACAGACTCCACGACGGTGTCGTCGCTAACTTCGACGGACAGGAGGATGTGGAACGCAAGAGCATCCGAATCCTCCGCAGATTCGGCGAAATCAAGCAATCTCCTAATCCCGAAGCCAGGGACAATCCTTCCGCACCGCCGACAATATACACTCAGGAGTTGTATGAGCACATCATCAATATCAGGGAAATCGAACGCATCGCCCATGTCCGTGTGTTCATCACGGTCCGCGGACCTGGTTTTACGTCGCCTGTCGAAGTAAACGAATTCTACTCCAAACGTTTCATCATTGAAGAATCGCATCCTTTCAATGACGTCCGCGTCATCGATGTCTTGAAAACGTATGATTTGAACAAACATCCCGTCCAGGACGCAGAGCCGACTCTTCGCTACGACCGCATCTGGACTCCAGGCGAAATGCTCGACTGGGCGCGCAAGGATTCACTGTCCGTCTTTTCTCTCAAACTGCTGTATCATTTCAATCAATTTCCACTGCTTCTGGAAAATACCGCCAAGCGCAATGAAACCGAAGGCAAACTGGAAAACGCCACCGAGAACTGGGCCTGCTGCCTCCTCCTGACAGAGAACTCGCCTACGGAATCGTTCCCCGCCAATGACACGAATGACACGGTCCGCCCCGCCGCCAAATGCACGGAGGAATGCCTGAATTGTCTCCAGAAACAGCGCACCGCCCTAGAGGAACTCAAGAGAAACGCCGATGGTAATCTCCTTCAAACCGCCAGCAAATTGTTCAATAGCAGAAAATAAATAGTGAATCCAAATTGATATAAACACCCAACACAGTAAAACGACACAAGGAACACAGACTATGGCAATCGTTTATGACGAACCATCACACACTTTTAGCGAATACTTGTTGCTGCCTGGATACACAGGGCCAGATTGCACGCCCGACAATGTCTCGCTAAAGACTCCTATTGTGAAATTCAAGAAAGGCGAAAAACCTGCGCTCAATTTGAATATCCCGCTGGTGTCCGCAATCATGCAAGCTGTTTCAGGAGAACGTCTTGCAATTGCGCTGGCACGTGAAGGCGGTCTCACGTTCATTTACGGCAATCAGAGCATTAACAGCGAAGCGGACATGGTCCGCGCCGTCAAAAACCACAAGGCGGGTTTCGTCCCGTCCGATTCCAATGTGACCCCACAGGCGACGCTTGAGGAGGTTCTGGAACTCAAAACACGGAGCAAGCACTCCACAGTCGCCGTTACAGAGGACGGTTCGCCTAACGGAAAACTGCTTGGCATGGTCACTAGCCGTGACTATTCCCTTGAACGCATTCCGCTCAACGCCAAAGTCGAATCCTTTATGACCCCGATTTCAAAACTGGTCACCGCGCAGGAAGGCATCACGCTTCAGGAAGCCTACAATATCATCTGGAAATACAAACTCAACACCCTGCCCGTCATTGACAAGAACCGCAATTTCGTGGCATTTGTCTTCCGCAAGGACTACGACCAACACAAGGAGAATCCGCTTGAACTGCTCGATGCCAACCACCGTCTCCTCGTCGGCGCAGGCGTCAACACAAAAGATTATGAAGAACGCATCCCCGCACTTGTTGAGGCAGGCGCGGACATCCTCTGCATCGATTCATCCGAAGGCTTCACGGAATGGCAACGCAGGACATTGCAATTCGTCCGCGAAAAATATGGTGACAAAGTGAAAATCGGCGCAGGAAACATCGTTGACAAAGATGGTTTCCGCTTTCTGGCGGACGCAGGCGCAGACTTTGTCAAAATCGGCATCGGCGGCGGTTCAATCTGCATCACTCGCGAAACCAAAGGAATCGGTCGAGGTCAAGCGACGGCTGTCATCGAAGTCGCCAAGGCACGCGATGAATATTTCAAGGAAACTGGCATTTATGTCCCCATCTGCTCCGACGGCGGCATTGTGCACGACTATCACATCACGCTTGCCCTCGCCATGGGCGCGGATTTTTGCATGCTCGGCCGCTATTTCGCGCGCTTTGACGAAAGCCCGAGTGAAATCGTTCAAATCAATGGCAATTTCATGAAGGAATACTGGGGTGAAGGCAGTGCCCGCGCCCAGAACATCGCGCGCTACAGCCAGGGCAACAAGAAACTGTCATTCGTCGAAGGTGTGGATTCATACGTGCCGTATGCAGGCTCCCTGCACAAGAATCTGGACATCACATTATCCAAGATTCGCCATACACTATGCAATGTCGGCGTGCTGAGCATCCCTGAATTGCAGCAGAAAGCCAGGTTGACGCTTGTCTCCTCCGTCTCCATCGTCGAAGGCGGTGCCCATGACGTGCTCGTGAAGGACAACTACCACCACCCACAGGGAATGTAATCTGCATCAGCACAGTATGAAACCTTCCATTTCCATATCTGACAAAATCAAAGAGGAATGCTGTTCCTTCACGGTTGACAACGCCATAGTCAAGGGCATTGTCACACGGCCGTCGTCGGGCACACCCAAAGGCGGAATCATTTTCTCGCATGGCTGGAGCGGGTTCCGCTCTGGCCCGTCGGGCATTCTCACGGAATTCGCCAGGGCATTCGCCGAACAAGGCTATCTGACCCTTCGATTCGATTATCGAGGACGCGGCGAAAGCCAGGGCGACGGCTTGTCGGCAACCCTCACAACCATGGCCGACGACCTCGTCGCCGCATGTGATTTCATGGAAAAGCACGAGCACATCGCCCGCACTGCCCTCTGCGGACTCTGCTCTGGCGGCAATGTCGTCATCGGCACTCTCAAGCGCATTCCAAAGGCCAACAACCTCTTGTTGCTTTCCGTCTATCCTTTTTCAGATGGCGATGCCTTCGGGCGCGATGTCCATCGGACATTCCATTATCTGAAACTCTATTGGAAAAAACTCTTTCGCGCCGATACCTGGACGAGGTTCTTCCGTGGCGATGTCAAACTCAAAAATGTCTTCAACGTCATTTTCGGCCATTTCCTGAAAAAAGGCTCTAATAGGAAAAAGGAAGGAAACGGCACGGAACAAAAATCGCAGGAAGCATCCAATGGAAACTCCCTGCCGAAAGCCGTTAAAGCCAGTGCGGTGGAAAGCCGCACGCAGTCAGGCGAAGCACCAAAAAAACACCTGGCAAATCTGCGTTCAGACTTGCCAGGCATCATGATTTACGGTACGGCTGACCCCGATGCGACCGCCGCGATTAAATACTATGGCGACTACATTTCAGAGCATCATCTGCCCATAGCCATTCGCACGATTGATGGGGCAAACCATAATTTTTCCTCACGCGAATGGCGTGAACTTGCCTTGCAGATATTGTTAACGCATCTGCAAGGGCGTGAATAAAAATCCGCCTTATACTTATTTGCCCAATTCCGCATCCAGTTGCCGATTGTGCTTGGCATTGATGTCCTGGATTTTCGCCTTCGCCTTCTGACCTGCGCGGAAAGCCGCGCCGCCCGCCATGCCGTCAACGGCATTCTGTACTTCCGTTACCATGCCAGGACGCTCGGCTGGACGTGGTGCCTGCGGCTGTTCAGGGCGCTTCGGCGTCGCACCGCTCTTCGCCGCTGGCGGAGCCCCTTTCCCGCCCTTCTGAGGACGTTTGCATCCACAAAACACTATCGCAGAGGCAAGCACAACCATCATCATCAAAAACAACGTCTTTTTCATCTCTCAATTCTCCTAACTTTAATAAACAAAACATCATTCGGGGGAAAAACAATAATAGCATATCCCTATTGTGGAGATTTGTCAACAAAAAACAACAATTTCCACAAAATTAACCGAAAAACAAAAACAAACTTCCACCGCGTCTCGTGCCTCACGTCCAAGGCATAAAAAAATACCTGGCGGGGCGCTTGATAAGGAGAGAGAAAGGGTATTGGGGAACACCCCGCCAGGTAAAACAAAAAATCCAGAACAACATAGTGAACAAGTCGTTCAGGAAAGTTATATTATTTAAAGATTCAAACCAGTTTTCAACTTGATTGAACATTCATTAATATAGCATATCTTGAACTAAAGTCAAGTATCAACATGAAATCACCGCAAACTATCATAATTACAGGGCCTACCGCATCAGGGAAAACCCGCCTGGCTGTCGAACTGGCAAGAAAATTTAGAGGGGAAATCATCTCTGCGGACTGTCGGCAGGTTTATCGTGGCCTTGACATCGGCACAGGCAAGGACCTGGATGAATATGGCACGCCTTCGAACCATGTCCCATATCATCTGATTGACATCTGCGAGCCAGAAGATGAATTCAATCTTCTCCGATTTGTGCAACTCGCCACAGTAGCCATCAACGATATTTCCGAGCGTGGCTTTCTTCCCATCATCGCGGGCGGCACACCGTTGTATCTCAGTGCGTTGCTTAATGGCTATGACCTCCCAGGCGGCAAGCCAGACCCAGAATTGCGTGCAGAACTTGAATCACTGACCGACGATGAACTCATCGCAAAACTCCACAGTATCGCTACACCGCAGTTGCTCAGCCGTGTCGATACCACACAACGAAAACGAATCATACGTGCCATCGAAATAGCCATGAATCCTGAGGCGGCAACGCCTGCCTCCAAACCGTTGTCCACTCCGTTGATTCTGGCACCATTCTATGATCGGGCGACCATTCGCCAGCGCATCATGGAACGCCTCGACCTACGCCTGAACAATGGTCTTGTGGAGGAAGTCCAAAATCTGCATCAACAAGGAGTCTCTTGGGAACGGCTGGATTGGTATGGGCTGGAATACCGATATGTTTCCAAATATCTACGTGGAACATATACTTTCCAGCAAATGCGAGATAAACTTCTGAACAAAATCAGGAATTTCGCAAAATCGCAGGACATCTGGTTCAGAAAGTTGGAACGTCAGGGCCATGTCATTCACTGGATTCCCAATGGTGATTTCAACATGGCGACCAGCCTGGTTTCTGCGTGGCTGTCTGGGCATCCCCTTCCCCCGCCAGAGATTGTTTTGGACAACATCCATTATGGTGCAAAGCAGTGAGAGAAGGTGCGGGACACGTTTCATTCCCTTGTAACGTTCCTCGCGGCAGCCTATCGCAATCAACCGAATCCAATCAGCCGTCTTTTATTGCAATTGACGTTATTTAATTATATTATATATTGTTTAGCAAGGTGTCTGAGTCACGCATGACCTCATCAAGACATCCAAGATAGAACGGCAAAGCCACTCCCGACAAGGAAAATCAACTATTCAGGAAACCATCATCCATGTCTGTCACTTCCAGAATATCCATATATGGCGGAGTTCCCACGCTATTCGTCAATGACGAACCACAATTGGGACTGGCCTACATCACCTATTACGAAGAGCGAAACCATTATCGCGATTTCGCCAACGCGGGATACCGTCTTTTCACCTTCACCACATTCTTCGGCGACCAGACAATAAATGAATCCTCATGGCCATCGCCAATGGGAAAGGCGCTCTTCCCATCGAAGGGAACATTTCACCCAGCCCCCTTTGAGGAATGCGTCAGCCATATCCTCGAAGCGTGCCCCGATGCAATGATTTTCCCACGTGTCAACATGTCACTTCCAGCCTGGTGGGAACTGGAAAACCCAGATGAACTTAACGACACAGGCACAACGTCTCACCCAGAGAAACGGCGCGCGTGCTTCTCTTCAAGAAAATGGCTTGCGCAAACGGAGGCATTTCTCAGGCAATTCATCCGCCATGTCGAAGCGTCCGATTACAAAGACCACATCATCGCCTACCAACTGGCCAGCGGCGGCACAGAGGAATGGTTCTCATTCGATGGAAAAGGCAGCCAGGGACCAGCCTCAAGAAAACTCTTTGCCGAACGTGGCGGCAATCCCGACGACCTCCCCGCCTACCACCAGTTCCTAAGCGACATCAATGCCGAGAACATCATCCACCTCGCAAACGTTGCGAAGGAAGAAACGCAGCACCGCCTCGCCATAGGCATTTTCTATGGTTATACGCTTGAATGCCCCTACTGGCAGGCACCACATCACGCACTCGGCAAAATCCTTTCCAGCGCAAACATCGACTTTCTTTGCTCCCCCGCTTCCTATCGCGACACGCGTGCGCCAGGCCAGGACTGGTGCTGCATTACAGTTCTTGATTCACTGAAACTCCACGGCAAGGCCTATTTCACCGAACTGGACATCCGCACCCATCTGACGAAATTCATGAAGGATTGCCGCCCGAATGCCTGTCCACCAGGCACCTACGAACAGCCTATATGGCTCGGTCCCAAAGACCCCAAGGTCACCGAATGGATTCTCTCCGCCGTCATTGGCCGTCAACTAACGCATGGAACAAACTCATGGTGGTTCGACATGTGGGGCGGCTGGTATGACTCGCCAGAAATGATGAAGGAACTCACCGAACTGCGAAAAATCGCCGATGAAGCGCAACATCTTCCAAAACGCGAAAGTATTGCCGAAGTCGGCGTTTTCGTCGATGAAGCCGCCTATGCCCTCCTTGAGGATGGCGCAAAATCAGGTCCTGTCTGCTACAGGTCGAGAAAGGCTCTTGGACTCGCGGGTGCGATGTACGACATCTTCCTCGCGTCCGATTTCATGGACGTCCGCAGCCGCTACAAACTCTGCGTATTCCTCGTTCCAATCATGACGGACACTGTCCAGGCAGCCATTGACATTTGTCAAGCCGAACGCATTCCGTTCATCATCCACGATACGCCCGAGCAAGATCTGACGATAGCCAGACTCAGAGATGCATACACTGCGGCTGGGGTTCACATCTGGTGCGATTCCGACGATTCCGTCAACGCCAATGAGAACTTCCTCGTCATCCACACGGCATCCGCAGGCCACAAAACCATCCGCCTGCCTCGCCCAAGAACCATCCGACCACTCCTTCCCATTGCAGTAGAATTCACATCGGACACCATCGAATTGGATCTCCAGCAATTCGAGACACGCCTCTTCAGGTTGATATGACACCATAATTACATTTTCTGTTCCTTTGCAGGGAACCTTCCTGTCATCTCTGTGTCTATTGATTAGTTAATCCATTTCCGAAAACACAGTTCAACTTACAACATATTATCATCAGGAGACAAACAAGGCATGATTAAAGTCAAGGATCTAGTCAAATGGTACGGGCCGAAACTGGCTGTGGACCATGTATCTTTTGAGGTCAACCGAGGTGAAGTCCTCGGGTTCCTAGGCCCAAACGGCGCAGGAAAATCAACGACGATGCGCATGATCACGGGATACCTTCCAATGTCGGAAGGGTCCATTGATATCGGCGGCAATGACATCAACGAAAAACCGCTGGAGGCAAAGGCGCTCTTCGGCTATCTTCCAGAAAACGCACCATCATACGCAGACATGACCGTTGAGGGTTTTCTGAATTTCACAGCCGCCATGCGCGACCTCTCAGGGCAGGCAAAGCATGATGCCGTAGAAAAAGCCATTGAGACATGCCATCTTGATACCGTGCGTCATCAGAGCATCGACACCCTTTCGAAAGGCTTCTTCCACAGGACCTGCTTTGCACAGGCAATCCTCCATGATCCGCCAGTTCTGATTCTGGATGAACCAACCGATGGACTCGACCCGAATCAAAAGCACGAAATGCGTGAACTAATCAAGCGAATGGGGCAAGACAAGGCCATCATCGTCTCCACGCATATCCTCGAAGAAGTCGAGGCCATCTGCAGCCGCGTCATCATCATTGACAAAGGGAAACTCGTATTCAACGGCACGCCCGCTGAAATGTGCGCGAAATCCTCTGATGCAGGCAACGTCACCGTCCGCGTCAAAGGCGTCACACAGGAGGAACTCCGTTCTGCAATCGCGGCATTGCCAGAAGCAGGGCAGCCGATTCTCATCAAAGGCAACGACAACAACACATTTACCGCCACCGTACCAGCCAATCCCCAGAATCCTGGGCTTGCCATGGCCATCAAACATGACTTTGACAAACGCCAATGGGATTTTGATGAACTGCATACAAATCCAGGACGACTCGATGACGTTTTCAGGGCAATCACCTCATCGGACAGCGCCAAAAACTAACCGTCCAAAGCAGACGCTTTATTAAACCTTCACCCATAAACAATAACATCCCCTTTCAGGAATATGAAAAAAACATTCTTCATCATCAAACGCGAATTGGCGAGTTACTTTGGTTCGCCAATCGCCTACGTGTTCCTCATCATCTTCCTCATCCTTTCAGGCTTCTTCTGCTTCATGATGGGCGGGTTCTTACAATCCGATGAAGCATAGCTGACGCGTTTCTTGGTTTGGCATCCATGGCTCTACATGCTTCTTGTCCAAGCCATCGGAATGCGTCTCTGGGCA
>JAGCTA010000293.1 GCA_017963875.1 Victivallales bacterium
AGAAGCAAGGCTAAAACG
Source organism: Victivallales bacterium (assembly GCA_017963875.1). The sequence goes on from JAGCTA010000293.1 coordinate 19, forward strand.
TGTATAATCGCCCGATAGTTCATTGCTCTTCAGCCCCTCCGTCAACTGACAAAATACGGTTTCAGGAGTTCCTCAGTTTCAAGAGTCACAATGGCAACGACCACGTCGTCCTTCTGAAGTTTTGTCAAACCTGTCGGTGCAATGACTTCATTTCCCCTGAACACCATCACCAAAATGGCGTCTTTGGGCAGTTTCGCCTCTCGGATTTCCTTGCCAATCAACCTCGACTTCTCCTGTATCCTGAACTCTGTCAGATAGGCCCTGTATGACTCCAGGCGTGAATCAACGCGGAGAACCCCTTCATTCATCAGCCTGAAGACGGTGTTAACAGAAACTTGCGTTGAATTGAACGCGCAGTCGATGACATTCAATTCGGGGACAATTGATATGTATTCCGTCTTATGGGTGATGGCAACCACCTTCGAAGCACCCATGCGTTTCGCTATGATGCAACTGAGAATCGTGTTCTCATCATTCAATTCAGTGTTGACATAGACGTCGCAACGGTCCGCACCTGCTTCCCGCAAAATGTCCTCGTCTGTTGATGAACCGACGATTACCTTGACTTCAGGCGGCATGATGTCTAGGAACTTGTCAGCATGGAGTTTATCTGGTTCTATGATGCGCACGGTCATTCCGCTGACAAGCGCATCCTTCGCCACAACGCTTGCCAGAAGCGTGGCACCGCCAATGACGACAAGAGGATGATCCTTTTCTGGTGCAAGCGATTCCAAAAAGCGATCAATATAATCTCGACGTCCAGCGACATAGTATCTGTCACCTGCCAAAAACTGCGTGTCACCATGAGGATATTTCAACTGATTATCCCTGACAAGAGCCGCAAAACGGATGTTGTCACGCAGTTCGACATCGGGAATGCTTTGGATGCGTTCTCCTCTAAGTGGCGATTCATTTGGGACTTGCACAGTCACCATCGTGGCATCTTTGTTTGAGAACTCCATCTGTTCAAGAACGACCTGATGTCTCAGGACATCCATGACGAGTTTGGCGCATTCCGCCGGCGAGGAAAATGACTTGCCAATGCCGAAGAACCCTGGCGTAATCCCATCCTCCTCTGAAAACACATCTGTGGAATATAAACGGCAAATGGAACGTTTCACGCCCAAATGGCTTGCCAGTTGACATGCCAACATGTTCACGGCCTGATTCCCGCTTACAGCCACCAGCATGTCCGCCGTATCTATTCCCGCACGCTTCATGACGGATATGCTGTTCGCATCGCCGACAAGCGTCATGACATCCAATTTATCCCGAACATGTTCAAATTCATCAACTTCAGTATCAATGATTACGACATCATGCTCTGCTTCGCTTAGACGTGTGGCGAGCAGTTGACCTAGTTCACCGACACCAATTATTATGATTTTCACGGTTATTCCTCCGTGTATGTTTTAAAATCTATAACCATATTTAACATAATTCCGTTGACGGTATTTTCAACGGCAACCGCCTGAAATTGCTCCATTAGACCTGTTCGACGGTTATTTTCTGATTTCTTGTCTTTGTCTAGAAGACTATTGTGACCGTGTGCCCTCATCAATGCAACCAGAATGCCGTGGGCGAAGCACGCCGATGACGTCAACCCAATTCTTACTGCTTTCTTGTCTCATCGCAAGCCTATTTGATCTTTTGACACGATTTCTGTCTCGTCATTGCTTGACAAATTTCTCATCGATGCTAAAGTAAATATTGTTTGAAGGGGCATTAGCTCAGTTGGCTAGAGCGTCTGCATGGCATGCAGAAGGTCATCGGTTCGAGCCCGATATGCTCCACCAGTCTTCAAAAAATCCGGTCATCGACCGGATTTTTTTTCGCCTTGGCAAGCCGCAGGATTGACAAGCGAACCCGAAGGGAAAGACTGCCACGGCGAAATCGGCGTTAAAGCCGATGAAGCCGGGCTGATCATCCATTATTATTACACGGAAATCTAGTAAAATTCGTTTAGGTGGGGGGAGAACATGGCCAGATTCTATTATGTCTATATGCTCGTGGATGTTGCTACGGGGAAACATCACTATACAGGATGCACAGAGAATTTAGGTGCACGACTCGCAAAGCACAATTCTGGCGCGGGCCCCATACCTCCAAGTTTAAGCCATGGCGCATTGAAACAGCAATTGCATTTTCATCCAAAGAAAAGGCCTACGCATTTGAGACCTATCTGAAAACACATAGCGGCAGATCCTTCGCAGAACGTCATTTTTGATTTGTCTCTATATCAGTTTTCCGTCTATGGAGGCCCCAGTCTCATCTTTTGTCTCTATCCGTATGGTCATAAGTCCACAACTTTTCGGGTATGATATGGCTGGGGATTTCAATCGGTAGCGAACCCGTCTCCATTTGCCGTTTTCGGGCTTCCCGCCGCCACGTTTTTGTCTCTAATACGCCGCATTGAGCAGGACGCCGTGGTCGGTTCGACTTCGACACCCCTGCCATTCTCTGCACGCCCCCCCGACCACGGAATCGTCTCTTTTTGGGCAAAAAAGCGCCGTCGGGCGTTTCCGCCCGACGGCTATGGCATTGTCTCTACTCCCCAAGGATAGATTTTTGTCACCCCCTGGGACGTTCACACGCGCGCCTGAGGTGGTGTGGAGCATTGTGAAATGCTTAAAAAAGTTGTGAGAGGAAGGTAAGTGCAGGGACGACAACAGGCTTGGCCCGCGAAAAGCAATCGGCCTCGACATACGGGGCTTCCAGCACGACATGAAAGGCATGTTGTGCAAGAGTCGCCTTTTGAAAGAAATCGAGTTGTGGTGAAATGGCATTGTCGGACTTTTTGACTTCAACCAGGAACCAAGGTTCGTCGTCCCTTGCAACAAGGAAATCTACTTCACGATTTTGCTTGTCTCGAAGATAGAATAGTTCAAACTTACCAAATCCCAGGTCTGTCCACCCCTCGACGGCCTTTAGCAAATGGCAGGCGACAAGAGTTTCCGCACGCTTGCCCTCGTCGGCGACCATTGACCAATCCCGCAAGTACCATTTTGGCGTCTTGCGAAGGGAATTCTCAATGTTTTTGAACCATGGACGAATCTCAAAGCCATAGTAAAGAGTCTTGAAGACAGAGATCCATTCGCGGATGGTATTCTCGCTGACTCTGATTTCGTTTGACAGGGAGGCCGCGACCAACTGTTCGCCCGAACGATTTGCCAGCAATTTGGCAAGTACCTCCAGTTGTGCCAGTTCTGTGGTGCGATACAGGTCGAGTACATCCTTTTTAAGCAATTGGGCGGTGCGCAAAGTCCGCCAGCGTCTTGTAAAAGTGATTTCCCGCCGCACGAATGGCTCTGGAAAGCCGCCATGAGTTAGCAGGACCTGCCATGAAGACTCATCCAGTAATCTTGGAGGGGCAATCAATTGAGACTCCGAAGGGATGTCGCCATCAAGAAGTTCTGCAACTGTGAACGGATGAACTCTGTATGGGAAATAGCGTCCCATGAGACTGTCTCCGCCACGAGCATAAATATCCATTTTTGCCGAACCCGTTGCAATGACCTTCATGTCATTTTCATACGTGTCATAGAAGCCCTTCAAAAAGTTTTTCCAATGGTGGTATTTGTGGATTTCGTCAAATGCTACCACAGGCATTTCTGGCGTTAGTTTGGAGGCGGCTTTTTTATAGATGGTTGCAGGGCCTTTGAGAATCAAAGAGCGTGAATCAATATTGTCCCAATCCAAATAGCAACTGGCAAAAATCTTGGAAAGTGTGGTCTTGCCGACCTGTCTAGGACCAGATAAAAACACCATTTGCCTATATTTGGCAAGGTGTGCTTTGACTATTTTTTCATATATGCGTTGAATTTTCATGGCAATGTCGGGGATGTTGATGGACATGTCTTATCATGTTATGATAATATACATTCCAATTTGAAAAATCAATTACCAAACCGCAATAACTTGCGGAAAAGTTATTCCAAAACCGCAAGAGGCTGAGTTTTGGTAAAAAATATGCCACTATGAGGAACACAATTTGCAGACATAGAGCCAAGAATCGTCTTCCGACACCGATTCGTCAAAAAACGCCTCCTGATGCGTCCAGTTTCTTTCAGATTACACCTCACGGTGGACACCCTTGCTCTTCGCTAACAGTTCCTACTGCCAAGTCTGTAGTGGACTTTCACCAGCAAGTTGTTGTGCATGCCGCGCATACAAAAAATCCCCGCCGCCCTGGGGTGGCGGGGAACGGAGACGTGGAAATCGGTTGTTATATGGTGTCCATCGGCGGCGAACCACGTCTCTTTACACAGGGGAAGTCCACAGGGGAATTGGCTATACTGGGTCAACATTTTCACGTAAGCCATTGCAAAAAAAAGTTGTATTATATTGAAGTCATCCACTTTGATATCACTGCCAGGATGTGGATGGCGATGACTTGTTGGCGGTGTAAAAACTTACCAAGGAGACAAATCAAAATGCCTACTGAAGATGTGCTTTTAAGGGTTGAGTTCAAAGGTGATTTCGGCAAATTCAGAAGTTTTCTTGAAAAGAACAATTTCGAAGACAATCAAACAGGATTTGGCATCATTGATTCGAATGACGAGCAGATATTCGGTATGGAAGTTGAATCCGATGACATTTTCACTGCATCAGGAATGGAATTGTTTGGTAACAAGAATTGGTCGGTGCAAAATCCAAGAACGATTAGGGATTGGTTTGCTGAAAATGCAAAGCTTAACGGCTGCGAACTCGCTTCGTTTTTTTCATAAAGGAAGTTTCCGAGGAAATGGGAGGTATTTTCCGTTACTGGGTATGACCGTTCCCTGATGCCGTGGCCGATTTCTTCTGGAACGGCTGGCTAAGGCCATGGAAGGACGAAGACCTATGTGAGGACGGCATTGATGCCGAGGAACTCACTGAAAGAAAAAACGAATATGAAGAGGAGAAGAAAAACTTCACCCAACGCCTGGCGGAAGGTGAAGTTCTCGGTTTGTATATAGACAAAGAAGAATTCCTCGACGCGGCGGAATCGGAAGGACTGAACGACGTCGAAGAACGATTCGATGAGGCATTGCAGAATATAATGAAAGGCAAACACGCCGATTCCACCGTGCACTATATCGAACTTGACGGTGACGAAGTTGAAGATGAAGATACCATTGACTTCGATGAGGAATGACAATCGTTAAAGATAAACCATAAAAGCCCGAGCACCAATTTGTCGGGGGCCCCGCAAAGTCCACGACTGTTGCCGGCCGCTTCATTTTCAGCCGCAACACCCTCGAACAAGGGCGTTTGCGGCTTTTCTTTTTCCAGTCTCTGTCGAGGGAAAGAGACGGCGTCCTGGAGCCGGAACGGCGGCGGAAAACATGCTTTCTCCCCGTTTGGCTCTTATGCCGTGGTCATAATTCCACGGGACTGACAAGGACGTATTCCTTGATAAGCGCGAATATGATGGTGCCCAGAAATAAGAATGATACTTCGTTGAAAAAATACGGGGGGGGATAAATTATGAAACGTACTGATGACAGCATGGGCAACGAGTGTTGTCCTGTTTGAAACCAAATCACGTTACTCTAACAGTACACGATTACTAGAATGTAGCAAAAGGGGTGAATCATGGCAAACAGCGCGACCTGCTGGTTAGAGATCAAATGCTCTGACAATAAAGCACTGCTGGAAGAATTGAAAAGACGTGGATATGTTGAATCCGTTTATGATGATAAAAAGGACGAAGCAAGCGATGAATCCGAGGTCGACGGCATCTGTCTGGATTTTCCTGCGACAGGTTTGTGCACAGGTGCTGGAGATTGTTGTTTGGCTAAGGAGGGCAATGACACTTTGGGTTTCAACGGCGGCATGAAATGGGAATTTAAGATTACAAATGAAGATATCAAAGTGCTGAAAGAAGCCGCTG
>JAGCTA010000294.1 GCA_017963875.1 Victivallales bacterium
AAAAGACCACCAGATGCATGATTAGTTTGAATGCCTGAGAATAGAGTCTATAGTAAGCAATTGTGTGAAAAAAGAGTATGAAGATACCATTCAACAATAACGGAGAAATATCATGAAAAGACAATTGATTATCTCATTTGCGCTTCTGCTGTTAACGGGAATTCTTCTGGCAGGGGTCAAGCCAGGCGAAAACATTTTGTTCAATGGTGCCATGCATGGCAATTCAAACAATCCTATGACGGGCGAGCCGTCACATGCTCCAGACAGTTGGATGCCTATGAGCGCAATCGACGGCGTGAGGTTTATCACGGAGGGCGGAGTCGCTACAGGTAAGGGTTTTGTGCGTTTCACGCCTGCGGATCCATCGCAACTTGGGTTGGAAGTCACAATCAAGCAAGCAGGCATAAAACTCGTCACAGGCGAGAAATACCGCATTTCCGCCTTGGTCAGGACAAAAGACTTTGAAAGTCCGCATTGCGGAATTGTCGTTTATGACCGTGGTTGGTTTCATGAGACTGGCATTCAGAAGTTTCCAAAGAACCAGGACTGGACACGCATGTCCATTGATGTTTCGATGATATCACCGAACGAGGGATTGCATACATTTGCGATTTACGCCTGCAATTTCAAGGGGATACTTGATGTTACGGATGTCAAGTTGGAGGCATTGACTGAAAAGGGGCAGCAGGAAACGGTTAAAAGCGAGATGCTCGATGCACTAGGTAAGCCGCTCCTCATTCCCATGGAGCCACTAGTCAACAAGATTACCATTCCTGAAAAAGGGCAGGGCGCGGATTATCCGACATTGTCTTTCCTGTTCCACGGCAATCTGCCAGACAATACCGCACGCGAGGACTACGATATCCGCTATTCCGTCAATGATTTGCCTGAAGACGCGATTGCATTGCATGAAGGCAGGAATACCATTGTCTTCAAGAAAGACGTCAAGCCTGGCGATTTCAAACTGGCGGCGTCAGTCGTCAACCGCCGTAGCGGAGAAGTCATTTGCAGACAGGAATATACGGCGACTTTCATCCTGCCTATAAAAACATCCAGCAAAGGACACAAACGACTCAACAATCTTGTCGTCGAAATTCTGAACCAGCCGATTGCCAAGGACATTGCGCAGCAGAGTTTCAATTTCTGCACAATGCGCGATGGCTGGGTATTCATTGCCATGCAGGATGCCGAGGCAGAATCGCTGGAAGTCGTGCTTGACGGAAAACTGACCGTTATCACGGCAAAAACGCCTCGCCTTGAGACCTTCAGGGACATTTCGATGGGCGACCACGTGCTGACAATCAACGGAGCGGCAAAAGGCGGAAGACTTATTGTTCGTTCCATTCCAGAAATCTACAACTACAAGCCTTGTTGCGACAGCATGGTGCCTGAGAATCCGCCATACAATTGGGATTTCCAGAACAAATATGTCCATTACGCAGTGACGACACATAACGACGGAGTTATTCCAGAAGAGCATCGGGACGAGTTTTTCAAGGCTGGTTACAAGTGGATTGGCAGCATCGGCACCACCAATGTCACAGGCGACAATCTTCTCAAAAAACTGGACACCTGTCGTGGCATGAACTCACCCTATTATCAAGGCGTCAGTTGCGACGAACAGTTCTTCGGCAGCCTTTCTTCCATCGTTCCGTTTACGGACGGCATGAAACGCTTTGTCCCGAAGAACGACCATATCGTCTATACATGGATTACAGGCCATCCGTCTATCTCTGGTATTGACAATGACTTTCTCTCTGCCTGTGTCAATTCGTGCCGAGGCCGCGGGCGGCTTATCTCGGAAGTCTATTGCCGCAGCAAACCGACGCTGCAAGAAGCACAGAGGTATCTGCAACATGAACTTGTCGATAGGACCGCAAGTTTCAAGAAATTCTTCCCGCTAGTCATGGACCATTGGGGGATTATCTTCGGCAACTTCATTCAGATACCTGTTATTTCTCTTGCCCATCACCCCAATGTCGATTACAAATATTATCTGGACATGCAGTTCAACCTGATTGCCAATCATCCAGAATGCAAGGACATGGCAATTACAGGATATTGGGGGACACGGCATTGCGATTTCGAACTTTACCGATGGTGCTTCATGCTTACACGGCACTACTGTGTCGAGGGGAAGAAGACCATGCTCTCCGACGAATATGGTTTCTCGTATGAGCCTGGCCATGTCGTCAACGGCGATTTCATCAATGGCCTTGATAACTGGACGGTGGACGGCAATGTGACCACGGGGCGTCAGTCTGGCTATGGTCAGAAGAGCCAGTGCCGTTGGTTCTCGCCAAGGGGAACTGGTGACACATTTGCTGTCATGACCAAGAAGGAGGACGGCAGGACGAGCACCCTCACGCAAGTCGCCAAAGGCTTTGTCCCTGGAAGAATGTATTGCCTCCAATTCGCGGTTGCTGACTACAACGACCTAAAGAACAACAAGTTCAATCCGCGCCGCGTCGGCATTGACGTTTTCCTCGGAGATGGGGCGATTGTTGACAAAGAACAGTCGTGGGTTCATGTCGATAAGCGTACCAAAGGACAATATGCGTACAACAACAATGTCCCCAAATGCAATCTGCATCATGTCGTGTTCAAGGCAGTTAAACCTGAAATAACTATCACCATCGATAATCGACAGGCGGCAGACGGCGAGGCTGCCGCCATCAACTATGTGATGCTCAATCCATTTTTGGCACCATGAGGGAAAACCATTTAATATACAACAAGGTGTACATGATGAGTAAACGGATAATTCTTTTAGTCGCTATTCTTGGAACATTGGTTTTCGGGCAGGGCACTGGCAATTTATGGGAAAACGGGGATTTTGAGGCAAAGGGCGTGCCAGGCGGACGCAGCGGCAAATGCGGAGTGCTGAAATCGGACGTCAAAGTCCATTGGAAGAATCTGGACCAAAGAAAGATAGCAGTTACACCGTTTGCTACCTACGAGTTGTCGGCATACGTGAAGGGCGAACAGGGGAAGGCACAGGCGTTGTATTCCTACAACTACAACTGTTTCGGCTGGTTCTGCGCGGGCTCCACAGTTCCAATCGTCAACAACATGAAGGAATGGACGCGCGTTTCTCGGAGGATAGTTTCAATCAAGGAGACAATTGCCGTCATGCCACTGGCATTTCTGGAAGGCGGGCCAGGAGAAGCATTCGTCGATGACATGTCGATGACAGAAATCGCATCGCCAGAAGAGACAATAAAACAACTTGAGGCCAAGGCAAACAAGACGACACATGACCGCCAGATTCTCATGCGCTGGCATCTATTACATGGCGATGTTCAGGCGGCGAGGACGGCAATTAACGAGAAGGAGAAGCGTGAATTGGCTGAATTCCACTGTCTTATGGCACAGCGTGCAACCTCTGAAAGCGAAAAGTTGGAGCATGTAACCGCAATGCTGGCAGCAGGCTGCTATGATTTCCCCGATGCGCATTTGCGTATGGCTGAACTGCTCAAGGGAGTCCCCGTGGATGCGCACCTTGATGCGTGCATCAAAGGTCTGATGGCGTATAACGGCAAAAACGCAAAGCATTTACAATGTCTTGCAGGAGATATGGTTATTCAGGAAGGTACTTTGGCGGAGAATAATGCGCGTCTGAAAGCCTTGCAGGAATGCCGCGAAAAGGTCAGTGAATTCGCGGCAACGCAGTCAAAACTACCTGGGCGCGAATGGATGGCAAAGGCTTCGGACAGCGTAGATGAAGCCATAAAGGTTGTCCAGAAACGCATCGCAGAATATGGCAACTGCCAGATTACGCTGGTTGACAAGCCATTGGGGCATTGGGTCATTGTAAAGCCCACAGAAGCGACGCCATCTGAGACCAAGGCCTGCGAAGAATTGCAGATGCGCCTGGAACGCCAGAGCAAAGTGCTTTTGCCAATCGTCGAAGGGGAAGTTTCCAACGGCAGCCTGCCAATTTACGTAGGGCGAGTGCCAGAAGCAAAACGCGTCATCTGGCCCGTCGATTACGGCAAATTGCGTTTAGACGGCATCCATGTGGAGTTGCGGTCAGACGGATTGCTGCTTGGGGGCGGGCAACGTGGCGTACTCTACGCCGTGTATGATTTTCTGGAAGAGCAACTTGGATGGCGTTGGTTTGCCGACGACTGCATTGTCTTCCAGAAGCAGGGCGTCATCAAAGTCTCTCCAATGAAAAAGACGCATGTTCCGCCATTCGACTATCGCAGAACTAGTTACAAGACAATATGGCGGAAGCCTGAGATGATTGTGCCACTAAAATTGAGTGCAATGGACATGGACCTCCCAGAATGGGGCGGAAACTACATGTACCGAGGCTGGGTTCACACCTTCCAGTCCTTGGTTCCACTTTCAAAATACGGCAAGACACACCCAGAATACTATTCTTTGATCAATGGAAAACGCTTTCTGGATCACACGCAACTCTGTCTGACAAATCCAGAAGTGAAAAGGATCGCCTCAGAGACGGTTCTTGACTGGCTTCGCAATTCCCAAAAGTTGCCTTTTGCCGTCAGCGTCTCGCAGAATGACTGGCGCAATTACTGCGAATGCCCAGAGTGCTCGGCTTTAGCCAACAAGGAGGAAAGCCAGGCTGGACCTTTACTCCATTTCGTTAACGCCATCGCTGCAGAGGTCGAAAAGGAGTTTCCGACAGTGAAAGTCGATACGCTGGCCTATCAGTACACGCGCAAGGCACCGAAGTACGTAAAACCTGCGCACAACGTGATTGTGAGGCTTTGCTCCATCGAATGCTGCTTTGCACACGGGCTGGACGAATGTGAACACAACCGTTCCTTCGTGAAGGATATTGAGGACTGGTCGAAAATCGCGCCATATCTTTCCGTCTGGGACTACTCCATCAATTTTGCTCATAGCACGCAGCCATTCCCGAATCTCCGCTCTTTACAGAAAAATGTAAGATTCTACCAGAAGTGGGGCGTCCGAGGTCTGTTTGAGCAGGGCAACAACTTTACATTGGGCGGCGAGTTTCAGAACCTGCGGGCCTATCTTATCGCCAAACTCCTGTGGGATAGCGATTTCGATGTTGAGAAAGGCATCCGCGAGTTCACAGATGCATACTATGGCCCTGCGGGACCGTATATCCGTGAGTATATCAACTATATGCACGACTGGCTTTGCGCACCCTCGAGCAAGCATGTTCATATCTACGCGCATCCATCAACGTATCTGAACGACAAGGTGAAACTGGCCGTCGCCGATTCCATGATGGAATTGGCAGAAGAAGCAGCAAAAGGCGACGAGACATTTGCCCGCCGTGCCGCCGTGGCGCACATGCCATTGTGGTACACGCAATTGCAACTTGGCACATCGCGCTACGCACTTCAAGGTGACAAGTTGATAACTGACAATCCATCAGATTGTGAAGCCATCGTAAAACGGTTCGATGAGGCGGCAGCGGCCGTCAAACTCACGGCTATTCGCGAAGGTGGTAACTACGACCAGTATCTGTCATGGCTGAAGGCAAAAACTGTGAACGGAAAGAAGGAAGTCGAACTAGTGAAACTTTCCAATGCTCATGGGACTGTGACAGTCATTCCATCAATGGGCGGACGCATTTGGAGTTGCAAGAATGCTGACGGACAGGAGATGATGAAGATTTTCGGCGACGGCAAAAAAGGCTATGCCCCGTTGTTGGACGGCTATGAGGAATACAGTTCTGAAAAATACCAGTCATCTGGATGGCAGGAGGTCTATGACTTGGTAGAGCAGGGAGATTCCCATGTTGTGCTGAAGGCGGATATTGGAAAAGGCAAGACCCTGACGCGCAGAGTCGAACTGTTGCCAGACCGTGCGGGCTTTAAAGTCACCAGCGAACTGACTGGCAAGGGAAAACTGCTTATGCGCATTCATCCGACGTTCAACATCGGTTCATCGGACTCTACCACTTTGTTTCTCTATCATGGAGACAAGAAGGAGGAATTCCACCCGTCTAAAACGGAAAATCTGGATTCCTATTTCCGAGAATCGAATTGTCCCACAGGCAAATGGGGCTTTGCCACGAAAGTGGCAGGGAAAAATGTCTGCGTGCTCAATACCTTCGAGCCAAGTCAAATCGATTTCTGCTATGTGAATTTGAAGCAAAGTGAGAGACGATTGAACCTGGAGCAGTGGAGCAAGCCACAAGATGGCAGAGTGACAGTCACGAATACATACGAGTTTGTGAAGTGAC
>JAGCTA010000295.1 GCA_017963875.1 Victivallales bacterium
CGGCGGGGTTGATACGGTTTATTTCTGTTTCAAATGCCTGTCTGCCAATTGTCTCTGTTATCCTGAAATCTCCAGTGGAAAGATCAAGCATGGCGATTCCTGTTTTGTCCTTGAGCGGGCAGATGGCGGTAAGGAAATTGCTTTTCGCGGCATGGAGCAGGTCGTCTTCCATGACAGTCCCTGGAGTGATGACCTGGATGATATCCCGTTTGACAAGCCCCTTGCAAAGTTTCGGGTCTTCCATCTGCTCTGCGATGGCGACCTTGAAACCGCCTTCCAGGAGTCGCCCGACATACGTTTTGACTGCATGGTATGGCACTCCGCACATGGGGAAACCCGCACGCGCCGTGAGAACGACATCCATGACAGGAGCCGCAGTCTTTGCGTCGTCGAAGAAAAGTTCATAGAAATCGCCCATGCGGAAGAGCAGAATGGTGCCCGCTTGCAGTTCCTGTTTGGCCTGCATGTACTGGCGCATGGCTGGAGTTAGTTCGTTTTGGGGCATGGTGGATAACGAAATCAGTTCTGTGTCATCTGGTTGAAATCTGGCAGTGAAATCTTCAGTTCCTCGTAGGTGCCTGAGCCCGCAATGGAGCCGTCTTTAAGGTAAATGATTCTGTCGCAATGCTGTACAGTTGAGAGGCGATGTGCAATGACAACGATGGTATGCGTGCCGTGAAGGGAATTGAGCGCATCGACGATGGCGTGTTCTGTTGTGACATCAAGGGCGGAGGTCGCCTCGTCAAACACAAGAAAAGGCGGATTGAGATAGAGGGCCCTTGCAATGGCGATGCGTTGGCGTTGTCCGCCAGACAACCGAATTCCCCTTTCACCAACAAATGTGTCAAGTTTATCGGGCAGGGAGTCAATGAAAGGCCTGAGTTGAGCCGCGTCGATGGCATATTGCAACTTCTGTTCGTCGATGTCCTTTTCCTGAATTCCGAAGGCGATGTTTGAGCGGAGGGAATCATCCATGAGAAAGACATCCTGCGAGACATATCCGATGGAATCCTGCCAGGTTCGGATGGCCTGCGGGGTATCGATGGCAAGGCCGTCAACCACGATTTCCCCGCGAGTTGGCGCAAGCAATGCGACGATGATGTTTGCCAATGTCGTCTTGCCAGAGCCAGTGGGGCCGACGAAGGCGAGCGATTTGCCGCATGGAATTGTGAATGAGACATCATGGAGCGTGTCCTTCGTCGTGCCTTCATACCTGAAATCAATTCCTTTGACTGAAATGGAGTCATGAAATGACAACTGGGGCAATGGCGTGGATTGGTGCAGGGGAGGATAGTTGCGCTCCAGTTCCGCGAGTTCTGTTGCGATTGAATTGATGACCGACTGGTGGGTTTTGCAATATTCGGCAAAAATCATCATTTCCGTAATTGTGCCTTTGAGCCGTGCGAGACAGGCTGTGACAAGCGCTATGGATGGTGCAATGGAAGTAACGTTTTCCCGCAGCGCCAGCATGATTCCCATCGTGCCAAGGATGACCATGCACGTGATTAACTCCATGAAAGGCCACGTGCTTCTGGAGATGAGTGCGTATGTTTTTGTCAGTGTGCAGAGTTCTTGGACGGCGGTATGAAGACGGCCTCGGAAAAAATCCTTTCTGTCAAGCAGTTGCGCTTCCTTGTAGGCACCGATGCCCTCTGAGAGGACTTTCAGCATATCCTGTTTTCTGGCATAAATGGAGATACCAATGGCATTAAGGCGCTTGCGTGTGCAGAGAAAGAAGCCGCCTGCGGCAATCGCCAGCGTGGTGAAGCAACCGACGCAGACAATGGGGTTGTACCAGAGGAGCAGAATGACGATGGCCGTTAGAATAATGGCGTTGCGTGCCAGATTCAGGCTTGCATTCAGCACATAGTGGACAATGTTATCGACTTCGTTTTGGACATTGTTGATGAAGGTGCTGGAATTATGCCTGAGGTGGTATGAATATGGCGCATTCATGTATGCGTTGAAGAGGCGGCAGGCAATGGCAATATGGCGGTTCTGGACGACGTGCTCCTGGATGGCGTAACTCGCCACGAGATAAACTGTCCGCAACAGGAAAAGCAACCCCAGCGCGCAAGCACCCCAAAGCGGCAGATTGTCCGTTTGTGGCAGATGTAGGACTTCGATGATATGAGCAAGGAATCCAGCCGCCTTGGAATCCTTCTCAGGATTCATCAGCAGGGAAACGAAAAGCGGTACAGCGCCGAGGCTGGCAAGTTCCAGCAAAGACCCGCCCAGCATGATTAGCAGCAAAATGCCGAATCGTGCCAGGTCGGTCTTTGAAAATAATATGCGGATACTCGACATGAAGGAAAGATATGCGGAAGCAACTAAGTGCAAATGGATTAAAGCAATTGCGGCTCAATGTACTTGTCGATGTCTTCCTCTGTCTTGATTTCAGGAAGGTCGGATATCCCCTGCCAGAATTCTACGTGCTCGCATTCCTCTTCTGGATTCAATTCGTATAATGGAGCGACAGTTTCGATTTCACAGAAACGGTTGCATGAATATGATTCAACATTGCATCCGAAGTCGGGATATTCTGTTTCTTTTTCGTCGAAGACCTCAAAATATTTGATGAAGGCAGTGCTCTTGTTGACATAGCCTATCCAGCCTTCATCGGCGTTCATGCCGATTTTTGCAGCCTTTTCGGCGGAAGAATCTTGTTTGAGGAAGATGTATTTGTTCCCATAGACAATGCGCGGGTCGGCGTATGAGGTATATGGCCAAAGCACCAGGCGTCTGTCGGGGGCGAAGGGATTTGCCTCCGTGTCTCGATGCTGCGGCAGGATCGCCATGCCGCCAGGAGCCATGACCGAGAGCGCCCATGGGGCAAGCGTCACTGGCCAGGCATTGCAGTTCATCAGGCGATGCGTCAACCTAAATCCGTTGTCGATTGCCTCGATGGTGACTGCTTTTTTGATTCCAGTCAATCCCTCGGTGACGGCGGAGAATTCAAAGCCGTTTTCGACTTCGGAAACGATGACTGGATTGTTGTCAGGAACGTAACTTCTTGGTTTGGCTTCAGGGGAATGCCAAAGGCGGTGCCCGCCGTAGAGTTGGAATTCGTCCTTGCCGCCCTCACTGACGGGAAGGATTCTGAAGATGTTGTCCGAGCCGCCGATCCAGCCGCCGATGACACGAGGTCCGACTTCGGTGGTCACGGCGATGCGGAAGTTGCCACTGGTGAGTTCTATGCAATTCTTGTGGATGTCAACGCTGCACGTTTTCATTGTCCTGTCCTTTTTTTTGAATCCAGAGGGATTTGGTCTATTGTTATAATTGGTAAAAAGCGAGAGGAATAAAATAAAGCAACAAACGCAAAATGCCACCCATGGGATGGACATTATTGCATACTATCGTTTTTTTTGCTGTCTCTCAGACTACGGTGACATCTTGTTCCAGCGTCTTGAAGATGGTGGAGAGGCGCTGGATGAGGTCATCGATCTGTGGCTGCACGTCAGGGTTTTCAGGATTGCAGGCAATTGCCTCGTTGATGACGGCGGCCGTTTCCGCGAACTGCGGGAGGCCAATGGAGGAGAGTTGCCCCTTGAGTTTATGGAGTATTTCCCTTGCCTGCGAGTAGTTCCCCGATTTGCAGTATGCCTTGAGGTTGTCCAGTAGCGGACGCCAGTCCGCGACGGTTTGAGCCAATGTCATCTTGATTTCGCCAAGCGAAATCTGGTATTGCTCACGCATGAATTCATGCATGTGTCTGACAATCTGCTCATCCTCCGTTTCTTGACGGTCCTCCTGCGGAAGCAGGATTTTCTCTGGTGTTATGGCGAGCGCGTCTGCGATGCAAAGCAGCAGTTGATTCTTCTCGAATGGCTTTGGAATGAATTCCGTTGAGCCTGCCCCGAGTGCTCGGTCGATGTCTTCCTGGAAGGCCGATGCGGTCAATGCCACGATGTGCGTCATTGCGGTATTTGGCAACTGACGGATTTTACGGATTGCCGTATATCCATCCATGACAGGCATTTGAATATCCATGAAAATAATGTCGAACTTGTGCATGAGGCACAAATCGACGGCCTCCTGGCCATTTTGAGCCGTTCGGTACGGCAGACCTGCGTTCTGGCAGACAGTTTCCAGCAGGAAGAGGTTTGTAGGCGTATCGTCAACGAGCAGCGCACGGTGTTTTTTCAGTTCCGCCTTGGGCAATTTGATTGTGAACGGCCCTGGAAGACGAACCTGCTCTTCAGGGGACGCGATTTCCAAGTTCAGCGTGAAGAAGAAGACAGAGCCTTCATTCAGTTTTGAATGGACTTCAAGTTTGCCGCCCATGAGTTTGACCAGAGACGCAGAGATGCAGAGCCCGAGGCCAGTCCCGCCGTATGTCCGCGCGACTGACGCGTCGGCCTGGCGGTAGGGCTTGAATAGTTTTTGAATGGTCGCTGGGGACATGCCTATGCCTGTGTCGCGGACGGCGAAGCGGATGCTCGCCTTGCCTGACTCCGTCGGCTCTATGTTGACTTCCAGGCAGATTTCACCGCTGGACGTGAATTTCGTGGCATTGGAGAGAAGATTGTCGAGGACCTGGCGTAGTCGGTTCGGGTCTCCGCGGACGATGGTGCCCTGCGGGTTGTCTTGGAGTTCAGGAAACACCAGATAGGCCTTGACATTTTTTGACTTTGCCAGTTGTGCAGCGATTGTGCAACGGTCCTGTGCAAGCGCCTTGAGGTCAAAAGCGACGTTTTCGAGTTCCATGCTCCCTGAGTCGAGTTTGGCGAAATCGAGAATCTGATTGATGACATGGAGCAGTGAATTCGCGCTGGAGTCGATGATTTTCAGGAATTGCTTCTGCTGTTGGTTGAGCGGTGTGTCATTCAGGTTTGAGATAAAACCGATGATGCCGTTCAATGGCGTACGGATTTCATGACTCATTTCCGCAAGTAGCGATGTCCGTCCGCTGTTTTGCTTTTCATTCAACAGGGTCTTGATTGCCAGTTCCAATTGTTCTGGGTCATGTGGCGGCTGGAGTTTTTTCGAGTTTTCCTCTGACTGGGCGAGCGTGACCATGCAGGAGATGTTCTGCAATGGCTCTGAAATGGAGCGTCTCCAGATGATGATGCCGACGGTTGCCGCAGCCGCCAATGCCACCAGCCAGAGTATGGATAATAGCATTGCCATCTGGCTTTGTGCCGTGACAATGATGAAGGCACAG
>JAGCTA010000296.1 GCA_017963875.1 Victivallales bacterium
GTCGCACTCGCAATCATCGCCGTAGTTGCAGTCTTCATCATCATAGTCATCTTCATCGTCATCGAATTCGGCTGGCATTCGAAGGAATGAGACGAGTTCGTTTGGTGTCGAATTATCGACCCAGATGGTGTCGCCTTCGGCGAGGGTATCCGATTCATGGCGCAGGTCTGTGAGTTTCTTGAAGAATTCCAGGCACGCCTGGCCTTCGGTTGTAAGAATCTTTGACCAGTTGATACACTGATTGTGCGAATGGAAGCGGTTGCTCCAGTTGGAGATGCGTGTTGCATCGGCGATTTCCTGCCCGTTATAGACGAATGGGATGCCGTCGATGGTGAAAATGAGGAGCAGCGCGGCGTCGTTCGCGTCCTGAGTCCTGCGAATTTCGGCGCGGTTTTCGTAGGCGTCACTGCAGATGTCATGGTTGTCGAAGCAGCGGATGAAGCGCGGGAGGGCGTCGGCCATTCGCTCATTGAGGTCATGCCAGGCATCACGGATGGCTGACGCAGGTTCCTGGCCGTCGAAGACCGCGTTGAGCTTCCGTTCCCAGCTGAACGCGTAGCTCAAGTCAAACGCATCCTCATGGAGCGCAGGCTTTTCGGACTCGGCGAGCATGATGATGTCCGGTTTAATGTCTTCGAGGCGGTAGCGTGCTTCCTCCCAGAAATCGGTAGGGATGCCTCCTGCGACGTCCGCGCGGTAGCCGTCGACATCGAAGTTCTCGACGAAGTATTCGAGGTTTTCGTAGAGGTATTCGCGGAGGTCTGGGTTGTTAAAGTCAAGGACCGCAAAGTTGTAGACATTATAGATGAGGTTGCCGTTTTCGTCGCGCTTGACGAAGTCGGGGTGTTCGGTGATGATGTTCGCCTTGGGACCACAGTGCCAGTAGACAACGTCAAGGATGACGGACATGCCGAGTTGATGGGCGGTTTTGACGAATGCGAGGAGGTCATCGTCATTGCCGTATTCGGGATCAATTTCAAAGTAGTCCTTGACGCGGTAGGGGTTGCATGGGTTTTCGATGCCAGAAGCGAGTTGGCGTTTGCTCCAATGCGCCTTGTCCATGTCATCGTCTGCCGTGGTAATCGGGCAAAGATAGATGATATCGATGCCGATTTCAGCGAGATGCGGGAGCAGTTTCGTTGCGGCGTTGATGGTTCCTTCGGGCGTAAAGCCTCTAAGGAATAACTGGTACATGACGGCGTGATGGGTGTATTCGGGTGATTCAAGAGCCATGGGATTTCCTTTTTGTGATTTGTCGTTTTTAAGGTTATATTAAATTTAGCAATAGACGTTGAGAAATCAAATGCCTGAAATCAGTAAAGGTACGGATTCAGGAAAAATAGGAGTCAAGAAATGAAACGTGAAATTACGTGTATCGGCTGCCCGCGCGGATGCGCGGTGACCGTGGAATTCGAAGATGGAAAAGTATTGTCCGTGACGGGAAACCGCTGCGGTCGTGGTGAGGCGTACGCTCGCAACGAAATCCTGTGCCCTGTGCGTGTCGTCACTGGGCTAGTCAGGATACCGGGTGTGGCGACGCCGTTAAGCGTCAAAACCAGCGACCCCATTCCCAAGGAGAAGATCGATGCATGTCTGGATGAAATTCGCTGCGCGATTGTCAAGCCTCCCGTGAAGATTGGCGATGTCATCATCAAGGATGTCTGTGGGTTGGGTGTGGATGTCGTGGCGACACGTGCCCTTTGAAGTGCGTGGCGAAACGATATGTTTGTGTCTTATTTGAACAAGCAGTCTAGCAGCAGGAGAATTGCATTGACCTGGTGCTGGACGTAATCAATGCGGACGATGGTGGAGTTCGGCGTGTCGGTAATGCCTCCAGAGGCGGCATTGACGGGATTCTTCAAGGCGGCGAAATGCGGATTCAAGTCAGACAATGGTCCTTGAAACTGACAGAGCGTCAAGCGTGCGATGGTGCGTGAGGCCACGGGGGCTATGGCGTCGAATGCATCTTGCCGATGTGTGAGTTGTGAGATATGGATGGCGGACGCAAGGCCTTCCACTGCGTATGCAGTATTGCCTTTTCTGCTTTCAAGTTGGTTTGAGAAAATCTGCCAGAAAGCCAGTGCGATGGCTGCGTCGGCGGCCAATTCCGCATGGGGTGTCCAGCCTGCTGTGACATATTGGTCACATGCCATGACGCCCCATTGGAAGAATCCGCGCGTCAAATCATCGTTTTTGCTATCATTCCAGCAGGCGACCGTGTATTTCTGGATTAGTTTCGGAAGGGCATCGTTGATTCGGAAGAGGATGTCTTTTCTCTTGAGCAGCCGTGCGGCCTTCATGTAGGCGAGAAGCGTTTCGCCATCGTAGTATGGCGAGGCGTCTGGATCGCGGAAATTGATGGCGAGTTCGAGTCCGCGCGACCACGAACCGTCTTTCATTTCCATGCTTCTCAGAAAGGCAATGTAGGAAAAGAGAAGGCGATGGTAGTGTTGTTTGAGAGTCTCCTCAAGCGCAGGATCGTTCTGGAAGTCTAGAATGGCGAGGACGAGCAGGGCGATGGTGCCAGTCTTGACCGTGTTGTCGCCTGGATATACAAAAACGGTTTCGCCGCTATCAAGTTGACGTGTGTTTTTTGAGAAGAAGTCCATTCCTTTGATGATAGCCTTTCGAGTATCATCTGTCGGAAAGACCTGATGGAGACGGACGAGTCCCCAGAGTGCTCCCGCCTGGCGCACCTGATTGTCATCGGAAGCCGTGTCTCCCGTGGCAATGTCGAGGGCATAGATGAAATTGCCGTCTTTTCGCTGTTGGGCGAGGTAGTATTTGCGTGCGGCATCCAACGATTTTATGAGTGTCTCTCTGTTGATTTCAGATGGTTGAGGTGTAATCCATGCCTTTGGTGAGAGGTATGGTTTCAGTTGCTGCAACAGAGAGGGCTGCGCTGAATCTGCTGCGATAAGAAGTATAAAGGTTGCGGCAATCAAGAGGATGAGTTGTTTCATTGTCGGACACCTGTTGAAAAAAACAGTCTGAAGCGGTTTTGAAAATGGACGATAGGTATTACATTACTACTTAATTGTTTTTTTTCATCAGAGGTTTGTCGAATTTATGTTTTAGAAGTGTTTTTTTATACTCATACTCGCTGTCGCAACGATGCGGAAGGCGAAATGGAGGAATTTTGTGCGTCGCCGTCAGGCAGACCGCTTCAGTCCATGGCGGAGTACATTCTTTCGCCAAACAAGCACGAACCATTTGGTATTTTGGTATTTAGTGAATTGAAAGGAGATGAATGATGTTTGAAAAACTTCGCGAATATAGAATAGTTCCCGTCGTGGCAGTTGACAGCGCGGAAGAGGGTTTGAGGCTGTGCGAGGCATTGATTGCGGGCGGATTGCCAGTGGCTGAAATCACTTTCAGGACTGGTGCGGCGGAAGCGACGATTCGTGAAGTGGCCAAGCGTTTCCCTGAAATGATTCTTGGGGCGGGAACTGTACTGACGACCGAGCAGGTGCAGCGTGCCGTTGATGCAGGTGCCAAGTTCGCTGTCGCGCCTGGGTGCAATCCGACAATCATTGCAGCCGCGAAGAACGCGGGGTTGCCTTTTGCTCCAGGTGTGTGCACTCCAAGCGATATCGAGCGTGCATTTGACTGCGGATGCAAACTATTGAAATTCTTTCCAGCGGAAGCCGCAGGAGGCGTGCCGATGTTGAAGGCGCTCATTGGACCGTATGGTCATCTAGGCATCAGTTTCTGTCCGACGGGCGGTGTCAATACATCGAATCTGAAGAGTTATCTTGCTTTGCCGCAAGTGGCATTTGTCGGTGGAACCTGGATTGCCAAGAAGGATCTTGTTGCGGCGGGAGACTGGAAAGGCATCTCAAAACTTGCGGCAGATGCTCTGAGTGCCCGCGATTAGTTTTGGATCGTGAGAATGGAATAAATAACACATTATTAGGTGTAATTTTAGGAGTAATGAAATGAAACCAACGTTATTGGTCTTGGCGGCAGGAATGGGAAGCCGTTTTGGAGGCGACAAACAGATTTCGGAAGTCGGTCCCAAAGGCGAATACATTTTGGATTTTTCCATGTATGATGCATGGCGGGCGGGTTTCGGCTCGGCGGTCCTGATTATCCGAAAAGAACTGGAAGCACCTCTGAAAGAGCATTTTGGGACACGTTGGGAAGGCAAATTGGATATCTCATTCGTAGAACAGCGTCTGACGGATTTGCCAGAAGGTTTTGAATGCCCCGCAGAGCGCAAGAAGCCATGGGGGACTGGTCATGCTATCTGGTGCGCAAGAAATGCCGTCAAAGGACCGTTTGCCGCTATCAATGCCGATGACTATTATGGCGTTGAAACGTTCAAATTGTTGGGCGATTATTTCAGAAAAAGCACGGCGGACAGTTATTCCATGGTCGGTTTTGAGTTGCTGAAGACATTGTCCGAAAATGGCTCTGTGTCACGCGGTATCTGCAAATGTTCCGATGATGGCAGACTCTTGGGTGTCATCGAGCATACGGGGATTGTGACAGGCGAAAATGGAGGGATTACAGGGGTTAATGAAGAGACAAAGCAGACGGTTCCCCTGACGGGCAAGGAGGTCGCCTCAATGAACTTCTGGGGATTCCCTGTGTCGATTTTCAAAGAACTGGATGTCCAACTGCGTGAATTCCTGTCATTGCGTGGCAAGGAACTGAAGAGTGAATTCTACATTCCGTCTGTCGTTGACAGGCTGATTCATGAAAAGAACACGCGTGTAGATGTGCTTTCAAGCCCTGAAAAATGGTTTGGCATGACATATCTGGCGGACCGTCCTGTCGTGGTTGCACGCTTCAAGGAATTGACTGATGCGGGCGTATATCCCGCCTGAGATGAGTGTGGAACTGTCATTCGTGAGTTTGAATTTAAATTTGATTTAACAATATTGACTTAGTGACATTTTAACAACGCTCTGTTTCCCATGAGGGGCGGTAATTGTTTATGCAAAGGAGGCTGTGCAAAGCCTCGAAGCGGCCAAATATCAAGTAAACTCAGGTTGAGCGAAGCGAAACCTGGGGAAAACCGACCAAAAGAATTCTAACCTCGGAGGTCTAACCTAGCCTCTTGTGGAATAGAGCATTTCAACAAAGGGAAAATCGATTATGAAAGAAGTGTTCAAACTGATTGCTCCGAAAACCGTTCCTGTGCTTGATCCAGATTTCCGTCCCCCTGTTTTGGCGAATCGTGCCTTCTTGGCTGAGGTGGATGCATCAGGTTGCGCTGTTCCATGCCTGATTGCCGTTGAGCGTGACCGCGGGCGCATTTCACGTTTCGATACACGTATTTTCGCGATGAGCCATCCACGGGCAGCAGCCAATTTCTTCTATGTCGAGCGGATTGTGAAGTTCCTTCTTTGGCAGTTTGGTGGTTGGAAAGTCACCATTCATGCTCCGTTGGAAATCGTCAAGTACATTGAGGCATGCTATAGCAGGACTGGTATCCGCCGCTTTGACGCAGAATTCTGGGGCGACCAGACCTACGAACACGAAATGACCATTGTTCATGCTGCAACGCCAGCGGATGTCCCCGAAGTCAATGACGGCGAAAGTTCAGCGGTGGCACTTGATTGGAAAGGCTGGCGAATTGGCTTTGACCTGGGTGCAAGCGACCGAAAGGTGGCAGTCGTCAAAGATGGCAAACTGGCATTGAAGGCTGACGGCGAGCCAGTTTTGAGTGAAGAATATGTATGGGATCCCAAGCCTCAGACAGATATCAATTATCACTTCGACCAGATCAATTGGATACTCAAGGAGGCAGAGCGTAAAGTCAAGGAAATCGACCCAGACGCGAAGATACAGGCGATTGGTGGCAGTTCAGCAGGCGTCTATGTCGATGGCAGGGTGAGAGTTTCCTCCATGTTCCGTGGCATCACTCCGCGTGAGCGTTTTGACAAGGAGGCCGCGCCGATTTTCAAGGAAATCGCCAAGGCGTGGGGGATTCCGCTGCGTCTGGAAAATGATGGTGATGTGACTGCGTTGGCAGGAGCAATCTCCCTCAATGACGGTGCTGTTCTAGGCCTGGCAATGGGGTCTTCCCTTGCAGGAGGCTATGTAGATGAGAATAGGGCAATCAAAGGCTGGATGAACGAATTGGCTTTTGCGCCAGTCGATTACAATCCAAAGGCCGCAGTGGATGAATGGTCGTGCGATTTCGGCGTCGGCGCCAACTATTTCTCGCAGCAGGCCGTGGCACGGTTGATTGATGCCGCAGGCATTGAAATGCCCGACATCGCGGCAGGTGCGTTCCCATTGCGCCTGAAGCGAGTGCAGGAACTGATGCTTAAAGGCGATGAACGCGCCCGCAAGATCTACGAGACCATCGGTGTTTATCTGGGCTATACCATTGCTCATTATTGCGATTTCTACAAGACTGTCCGTCACGTTGAAATCCTTGGGCGCGTTGTAACTGGCGAAGGCGGGAAGATTATTCTTGATTTGGCGAAGAAGGTTCTGCGTGAGGAGTTCCCTGAAATCGCTGGTCTTGATTTCTATGAACCAGACGAACGTGAAAAACGCCATGGGCAGGCTGCGGCCGCAGCCAGTCTCCCCCTGGTGTGATTTCGTGTCAATTTTATAAGGGTGGTTTGCGGAAAAACAAGTTATTGAATCCGTGAAGCATCGCTAGGCGGTCGATTTCTTTGTCGAGTCTTCTGCCTTCGCCAAAGGCGACGGCGAGATAAGCACGTATGTCGTATACGTGCCCTCAACTCTTCTAGAATTCGATTCGCCATTCAGCGCTTCAAGGATTCAGGAAGTTGACTTTCCACAGGCCGTTTTGCCAAGTTCAATTTCAATCTGAAGCATATAACAAACGAGATGGCAATGACGAACGAAGAACGCGATAGTCTTATCATGGATAAGTTGAATGAGGGAATGTCCCTGTCGGATGTTCAGAAACTGCTTGAAAAGGAACATGGACTGCGGATGACGTATCTGGAACTGCGACTGCTGGCCGCAGACCTGCAAATCAACTGGCAGAAACAGGACAAGCCGAAGCCAACACAACCATCTGAACCACAAAAGACAGCGGAACCTTCCAATGATATCCCCGAGACGCAGGATGAAGAGCCTGTGGCAGAAGAAGACATGGAAGGGGAAGAAGAGGGCGATGACTCGGAGGAAACACCCGCAACGGGTGGCGAGACGTTTGTTGAACTTGATGAACAGCCGATTCCTGGAACTGCCGTTAGCGGAACCGTGAAATTCGCCAGTGGCGCATCAGGGAAATGGGCGGTGAGAAATGACGGGCGGCTTGGGTTTGAGCCAGATGAGGGTTCATCACAGCCGACAGAAGATGATTTTGCTCAGTTCCAGTTGGCATTGCGTCGCAAGATGATGGGCGAGGACGAACCAGAAGACCCGAATGCTGGGCCGACGGTCGTTGACATGGATGCCGTCGTGAGGCCAGGCGTGCGCCTCTCTGGAACGGTGAAATTCTCTTCGGGTGCCTCTGGAAAATGGTTGATTGACATGCAGGGGCAATTCGGGTTCGATTTGGATGAAGGCTCATCGAAACCCACCCGCAGAGATATGGCAAAATTCCAGCAGGAATTGCAGAAAGTGCTTGCGCAGAAGGGGTATAATTGATTATCCTGAATCCCTGAATCAATGCGTTGGATTCCCTTATGGGAGGATATAAGCATTAGTAAAAAACAGGCGGCCATTACTGTTCACAGTTTTGGCCGCCTGTTTGAATGTCTGTTGTTTCAAGAAACTCGAAGCCTTACTTCAGGACTTCGACGCCCCACGGGCTGAGGGTGACCTTTTTGTCAAAGTTCAACACCTTGACGTCAAAGGACTTTTCCTTGTCGGTCGTGTTGATGATTCCGACGGCGTACGAGCCGTCCTCCGCCTGACGGCACCAGTAGTCGATGCCTTCGGGAAGCGTAATGTCTTGCGGTTTATTTCGGCCAATCAGATATTTGTAGAGCGCATTCAGTTCACGGCTACATGCGACGGTTTCTGCCCACTGGATCGGCGAGTGCTTGCGCATGTCATAGCGGTCGTTTGGCAGCCAGTAGTAGATGATTCCCTGGACATTCGCGGCGAGCGCCAGATGCGTCATGCAGCGGATTTTGCCTGCCTTCGGCTCGACGTCCTCGGGCTTCTTGTTCTTGACGGCGTGCTGGTCCCAGTCAAACGCCTGGACGACGCACCAGAGCGACTGCTTGTCGCGGCAGACGGTCCGCATGGTCTCCATCGTCGTTTTGACGTTGTTGATGGGCGCGCGCGGGACGGGATAGGGATCGTGCCAGAAGATTTCCGAAAGGCCGTCGCCAAGGAACATGACGTCGTCATTGTTGATGTCAGGCGTGCAGAGCAGGATGATGCGTGGAACGCCCGAGCAGGCTTCCTTGACGGCATCCGCGCCGTTCTTCATGCTGTAGCGGTCAATCCAGCATTCGGGCTCGTCGGCGAGATAGATGCTGAGGAGGCCTGGGTGGTCGTACATGGCGGCGCAGTGCTTCTGGAGCGCATAGTGGTCCAGGCTGTGGAGGTGGCGGCGCGGAACGCCCATGAACGCATAGACATGGTGCTTCTGGCAGTCGTCGAGATAGCTGATCATGTCTTCGTCCGAAACTTTGACGTTTTCGAATTTGTACGAGTGCGTGACGTTGAACTGCGCTTCCTCGATGCCGTCGAACACCTTCACGTTGTCGGACGGGTCGCGGTAGGTGCCGATCGGGAAGAACGGCTTGCCGTCGATCATCATCATGTGGTCGTCGCGGAAGGCGTAGGTGTGCGCGGGTGACTTGTTGATGAAAAGGAAAGTGTGCTTCCTGGCGTTAGCGGTGACGACGATGTCATGCGTTCCCTTTGCGATGGGCGCCGTCGGCGCAAAAACGACCTCATAGCCCTTGATGGATTTGACGGCGAGCGTCTGCCCCGCTTCGCTACGCAGGCGACCGATGCCGTTCACA
>JAGCTA010000297.1 GCA_017963875.1 Victivallales bacterium
CTCAGTTTCAGCGGGCAATGCAACGGGCTTTACCGCACCGCTCCCCTCTTCCGATATCCCTTCATGCTGAATGCCAGACATGTTCACCTTGACGTCTGGCTTTGGAATCACGGCATCTGGAACATCGGGTATATCCAGCAGAACTGACGTATCAGGAACCATGTCCGCCATTTTCGGCAACGTTATGCTTTCTATCAGCGGTTCATCAATCTTCTTCTGTTCGACTTCAACACCCGTCAACTTGATGCTTTTGAAAGCACTGTCCAAATCTTCCTGAGAGACATTGAAATCCTTTTCAGCCACAAGCGGATTGTCTGGCAACTGCGTTTCCTCAACGGCCATCTGCGGCTTCACTGTCTCCACAGGCAGTTTCTCGACGGGTTTCTGAATCTGCCATGGCTGCCGTGTATGCCCGCCATTTTTCGCATTCGCCTCCTGGTCGCGTGGATCAAGCGGAATATCGAAAATCCAGTCGGTCTCCTCAGCAACTGTCGTATTCTGCTTTTTCTCCGAAACGAACATCGGGACAAAGCGAATATGCCCCAAGAGCAGGAGAATCAATGCGTGAATCACAAGTGAAACGACCACTGACACAATCATGCTGTTCACCAGCAGACGGCGTGGCGATTCCTTGCGATGACGCCGAGGCGTCGGCACTTTCAGGTCCATTTCTTTCATCGAACAACACTCAACTTTTGGAAAAGACAAAAAATATTTTCAAATATAATGTAATCCATATTTTTCACTTATATATTAACAAATAGTAAAAAATCTTTTAAAAATGCAGAATTTTTTCCAAAAGCCATGGCAAATTCATCAAAATCTCTTGCACGTCCAATGCTGATCAATGCTGCCAACATCTTTGGCAGCCGTGTTTTCGGTCTTGTCCGCGACATCCTCGCCGCGGCATTCTGGGGCTCCACGGAAGTCATGCAGGCGGCTTTCACCACTGCTTTCACCATTCCAAACACATTTCGCTCATTGTTTGCCGAAGGCGCATTTTCCGCAGCATTCGTCCCATTGATCGCCAAAAAACTTGAAGCGGGGGAAGAATCGGAGGCATGGCGGCTTGCCTGCCGCACCATCACCATCCAGACAATTCTCCTCGCCGTCATCTGTGTTGTCGTATCCGTCATTTCAGGCGGTGTACTGTATTTTCTTCCCGAGACTTCCTCCGACGCCACGACTCAGTTGATATTCAAGATTCTCCCGTTGCTCATCCCTTACGCATTGTTCATCTGCGTCGCAGGCGCATTTGCAGCCATCCTCAACGCGTTGCGCCATTTTGCCATTCCTGCCGCGACTCCAATTCTCTTCAATGTCGTTCAAATCATCACATTGGTGCTACTCTTTGTCTGCGGCAAAACCCGTCATGAATTTTCCTCCCTGGTGTGGTTCTGCATCAGCGTTCTCGTGGCTGGCGTGCTGCAAATGTTTGTACTGATGTACTTCTGTGCACGCAAAGGCTTTCATTTCCATTTCGATTTCACATGGAATCACCCAGATGTCAAAGTCCTCTGCAAAAAAATACTTCCTGGGCTGGCAGGCGCTGGTGTACATCAAATCAACATTCTCATCGACCGTACCATCGCCGTTTTCGTTGGAGCGACGGCAGTCGGCGCCATCAATTACTCCAACAGAATCGTGTTCCTGCCAATAGGCATTTTCGGAGTTGCGATGAACACCATCTGCCTGACCAACATGGCACGTGCGAAGGATGACAGGGAAATGGCCGATTGCCTGGACGCCGCCCTGCGGCAGGTCCTTTTCCTCGCCCTACCCTGCACCGCATTCCTCGCCGCGCTGAATTCAGAAGTCATACGACTGCTTTTCCAACGTGGCGCCTTCACGACCGATTCCGTCAGAGAATGCGCCCTGGCGCTCATCTTCTATTTGCCTGGCCTTCCCGCATTCTGTGCGGCAAAAGTCGCCGTGACGACCCACCATGGCCGTTCCGACACGTTGACGCCAGTCATCGTCTCCGTCATCTGCGTCTTTGTCAATTTTATTCTCAATATATTACTGATACATAGTTTACGACAGGGAGGACTAGCATTGGCATCCAGTTTGAGTTCATGGCTGAATGTCCTAATCCTGCTGGCCATCGACACAAGAAAACTCTCCACATGGAACTACTGGAGCACGATTGTTTCGGCACTCCGCCTTGCAGTCGCAGCGGCCCTTGCAGGAATCGCCGCTTATGGGACAAACATCCTTGTCACAAATCACATTCCATCAACGCTTGGCGCCACGCTGTCCGCCCTCATCGTCATCATGACATCGGGATTTGCTGGCCTTATTGTCTATGGTGTCGTCTGCCCGTTTTTGGCACGCACAGAACTCAATGAATTTCTAGGCGCATTCCGTCGAAAACGCAAAAAATAAGTTTTCCGACTTGCCACGCCAGCACATTATCTTATATTCCTTTATATGTTTTTATCCTACACGTCCATGGAGGAATGAATGAACAAAATCATCTTGGAAAAATCATACTGGCTTGACAACCGCCTTCTTCAGTTGAATCATAATGAATTCGCCCAAGAGGCCGTCGTTCCGACGACTAAAAAGGAATGGGAGGAGGCACGGGACTCCACCATCGCCCGCCTCGCCTTGGCTGCGGGACTCCTCCCCGAGCCTGATTTTCAAGAACTCAATCCACGTGTCTGGGGACATACCGAGCATAACGGCATCATCATGGCCAAAGTGTCATTTGAATCCGTTCCAGGACTCCTCTGCACAGGCAGCCTCTACCTTCCCAAGGACACGTCCAAGAAAGCCCCTGGCATCCTTTGCCCATACGGCCACTGGCAGGAAGGACGCTTCCACAACGACGACCTAGGCTCCCTGCCTTTCCGCTGCATTCGGTTCGCTCAACTCGGCTTCGTCGTCGTCTGCTATGACATGCTTGGCAAATGCGACAACTGCCAAATCATGCACAGACCGCCCCTTGACCAGGAGCGGCTCGCGGAACTCTATGGCACGACGCCGTTTGCCCTTCAGACGTGGAATTCCCTCCGCGCACTTGATTTCCTTTGCAACCTCCCCGAAGTCGATGCCAACCGTATCGGTTGCACAGGCGCATCAGGCGGTGGATCGCAAACCTGGACAGTCACTGCGCTTGACCAGAGAATCAAGGTCTTCTCCCCCGTCTGCATGCTTTCATCGCATTTTCAAGGAGGCTGCATCTGTGAAGAAGGACCGATGCTGCGCATCACGGGCCTGACATCCTTTGATGTCATCGCTGCCTGCGCCCCCCGCCCCGTCATACTTCCTTCAGTCACAAGGGATTGGACAAATCTTGTGCCTGAATACGAATATCCTGCGCTAAAGCAGGTGTACAAACTTCTTGGAGCCCCTGACAACATCAAGAACTTCCATGCGGACTACCCACACAATTACAATAAATTCACGCGTGAACACGTCTATGCGTGGTTCTGCCATTTCCTGCAAGACAAACCATTGAAGGACACTGTCCCCGAAGGCGATGTCACCATGCCACCAATGGAACTTCTGGCACATAATTCGCCTTTGATTGTCCCGACACCTGAAACACATCGGGAGGCACTTGCGAAAATCGAACGCTATGCCGTCAAGGATGTCCTTGGATTCACGACTGACAAGAAGGATTTCAAGGAGGAATTCGACGATAAACTGAATCTTCTTTCCTTTGTTTTGAATGCCGATCCAGAATGCAGCAACATCGCCTGCCGTGTGACACAACATCAATGGGACATCCCCAAAGGCCACGTCTGGAATCGCCTTCTTTCACGCAGAGGCATCGGGGACATCATTCCCGCCGCGCTCGTCACCCCGTCGTCACGCCCAGACACAAAACGCGTCTGCTTGCTTCTTGCGCCAGAAGGACAGGAGGTGTTTTTCGACGATGAAAAATACTCCACGATTCTTGACGCCGTACTTGACAAGCAGTCAGCGGCTTTGACCATCGACGTACTCGGCACTGGAGTCACCAAGGATATGCCTGAACAATCGCCACGCCATGCAAACGAGGAGGACATTGACTTCTATGCATTCAATCAATCCCTTTTCTCCATGCGCGTGCAAGATGTCATCACGGCGCTTCGTTATCTTGAGGAAGCGGGATTCAAGGAAATCTCAGTCATCGCGCTTGGCGAAGCCGCCCGAGTCGCCGCGTGCGCGTTGCCGTTGGTCGAAAGTGTCAAAAACATCATCTTGGATTTGAGCGGCGTTAGCGACTCAGAAGCCGAATGGCTTCAAAAGAGCAATTTCCAGCCGCTTATCTATAAGATTGGCGGTCTCAAGGGTGCCCTATCCCTCAGAGCGCCAGAAAAACTCACCGTTCTTAATGCAGACAGTTCTTTGACTGAACATCTTCAAGAACTGTTCAAGACACTTGGAAAATCATCCGAATTGACTATCCACACTGGAACTATCACAGATTTTCTTTCCCAAAATTAAATATAACACATCATCCCAAAGGAGCCGATTCATGCCTGCAAAACTCATCAATGGTCGCGGTGGACTTCCTGCCGTCTATGTGAAAAACAACTCCGCAACGGCGGAAATCATGCTGCTTGGAGCGCATCTTATCTCATTCAAGCCTGCAAAATCCACAGAACTTATATGGATGAGCAAGGCCGCGCGCTTTGAAAACGGCGTCGCCATCCGAGGTGGCGTCCCCGTCTGCTGGCCGTGGTTCTCAAAGCATACCGAACATCCCGAATTCCCTATGCACGGCTTCGCGCGCACAGCCAACTGGTCTTTCACAGAAGCGCATGACGAAGGCGATGACAAGACCGTTGTGACCTTGACTCTCAAGAGCAGCCCTGCCTCAAAGGCCTTCTTCCCATTTGACTTCACAGTCAAGACAATCTTCACCATTGCAGACACGCTGACCATCGAACTCGTCACAACCAATGACGACGACAAGCCGTTTGTCATTTCCCAGGCACTCCACACTTATTTCCAGATTGGAGCCATCGAAGAAATCGCCATCGATGGCTTCGGCGGCAAGGACTATCTAGACAAAGTCGGCGGCGGCTGTGTCGAGCGCACGCTTGCGGAAGGACCGCTTACCGTCCATAGCGAAGTCGATTACGTCTTTAAAAAGGCTCCAGGACCATTTGCCATCAGGGATGAAAAACTCGGCCGTACCATTTCCATCACAACAG
>JAGCTA010000298.1 GCA_017963875.1 Victivallales bacterium
CATGTTTCTTGTCAACAGAAGCAAGAAGGCGCGGAGCGAGGAGAACTTCGCAGGGGATGTGTCTGACCTTGACGGCAAGAAGCACACGACGCCTGGATTCGTCATCCAGGACAACGGCAAGCCGATTTCACCAGAGGGCGGTCTCCATGTCCATACTCCAAGTTCAGACCAAACGGGAAAACGATTCTTTGCCGTTGTCTGCAAAAACGACGGTAAGACGATTGGATTTGCCGCAACAGATGCCCCTATCGATGTTGTCGCGGCACCGATTCAGCCGATTCGCCTTAATACGACGGACTGGAAACGCGATTCCTGCAAGGGATTGCCGCTTGTCGTAATGCTGCATGGTCGTGGCGGCGGCGTCGGAGTCAATTCCAACGGCAATCCAGTTGGAACACATCTTTTGTTTGGCGACAAGTCCGTCGCCTGGCGCGAAGGCATTCCATTCAAGTTCAGCCTTTTCAGGCGAAACAACGATTATGTGGAAATGAAGTTGAATGACAGAGTATGGATTGGGCGCATCATGGGCAATGACGAACGCACGGATGCCCGCGACCAGGTACCCGCGATTTCCACTTTCTGGTATGGCTATAATCCAAATATCGCTACTTCAATTAAAGGGCCGAATTTCGTGTGCGACAATTACACGGAACGGCTCATTCTTGCGCTTGTCCATTGGGCGCAGGATTATCTTGGCACAGACAAAAACAGGACTTATCTGACAGGCGGTTCGATGGGCGGCACGGGAAGTGTCCAGTTGGCAACCCATTTCCCGAATGAGTTTGCCGCCGTCGCCGCGCATGTTCCAATCTACAGTTATACTTTCAAGCGTGCGAAGGTCAATAATTTTACGTCCGTTGCACGCATCATCTGCACGACGGGACGCTTCACGGAAAAGGATACTCCGACGTTGCCAGATGGAACGCCGCTCCTCGATGCACTTAATGGAGCACGCAATATCGCCCATCCAGAAATCGATTTCCCTCCCATTCTTGCGACGAATGGACGCATGGATGCTTCCATGCCATGGGAAAACAACCCGCCGTTTTTCAAAGCGGCGCAGGAGGCACGGCAGTCTTTGAGTGTCTGCTGGAACAACGGCGACCATGGGTCCTGTGGAAAAATGCTTCCGCCTGACATGAAATGCATCGTTGACAATTCGCTTCTGCGTTATCGCTTGGATATGTGCTTCCCCGCATTCACAAACAGCAGCACCGACCGAAACTACGGCAATGGCGATCCCGCCGACGGTGATATTGATGGCTGGCTAAGCAGAGGGTATTCTTGGACCGTCATCCAGGATACGCCGACATGTCTTGAACTGGATATATCGACTTCATTCCAAGGCATTTCCTATCCCGTGACAACCGACATCACCTTCAGAAGACGCCAGCAATTCAAGCCTAATCGGGGGGAAACGATTGTAGCGAAGATTGGCGATGAAACACGTCAGATTGCGTTGGATGATTTCGGACTGCTGACTCTTAACCAAGTGAAGTTCCTGAATGGCGCCCCCTTGAAAATCGTTTTCAAACGCTGATTTCTCATGAAAAAAAGCAGTTGCAAGTTGCAAAAGTCCTGAGGGACGATACATTAATTGCATCTTTGGCCAGAGTGGTGGAATCGGTATACACAAGAGACTTAAAATCTCTCGGCAGCAATGCCTTACGGGTTCGAGTCCCGTCTCTGGTACCAACTTTTAGCCTGTTTGCGTTATTCGTAAACAGGCTGTTTTGTAGTCTTTTTTTGTAATCTTATCTCACCCATGGCTCAATTTTGGGTAGAGTCATGGTATTTCAACACCATCAAACGGCATTTTGCCATCGGATAAATGAAACTTGATTTTATAGCGAATACGAAAAGGAACATGGTTGCATCATTTTGCAACAATTGTGTTAGGATGTTTGTCCCCTTTTTGAGGAAAACGCTTTTCATGTGGGTGCTTGGCCCAGAGTATTTGGGGTTGAACGGTTTGTTATACGCCATCATAGGGATGCTCATGCTGGCGGAATTCGGTTTTGGAACGGCGATTATCTGCTATATGTTCAAGCCTGTTGCAGATGATGACAAGGATCTTCTGTGCGCCTATCTGAATTTCTATCGTTCTGTGTATAGGTGCGTCGGTTCGGCCATTTTTGTTATTGGACTGTGTCTCATGCCTTTCCTTCCACGTCTGATTCATGGGAACATTCCCGCTGATGTAAATTTATATATTGCTTATTTTTTGCATTTGATGAATACATCTGTCAGTTATTTTCTTTTCGCATATCGTGGATCCATACTAGGTGCGCACCACAGAAATGACGTGTCGCAATACATCACCATGTTCACAAGCATCTTGGAAATTGTAGTTCTGGCAATGGTTTTGTACTTTACGCATAATTATTATCATTATGTCATTATCACCATTGCTTTTACCGTCATCAACAACCTGCTTTTGGTCTATGCGACAAGAAAAATGTTCCCTGATATCGTACCATACGGGAAATTACCTAAGGCGGAATTCAAACGGGTGGTGTCTGATGTCAAGGCGATTTTCATGCACAAAATCGGTGCTGTGGTTTCTGGGCACTTCGACAATCTCATCATTTCAGCCTTTTTGGGGCTGACGGCTGTCGCCGCTTTCAACAATTACCATAGCATATCCTTGGCGGTGGGTGGAGTTATATCATCGTGCTGCTATTCAATGATCGGGGGATTCGGCAACAAAATCTATACGGAATCGAAGGAGGAGAATTTCCGTCTCCTTATGAAGGTAAATCGGTTGCTCATGTGTGCCATATTGTGGTGCGCTGCAATGCAAATATCAATTTTCCAGCCTTTTATGGCATTATGGACTCGTGGGGAAGCATCTCTTATAAGACATTTTCTCACACCGTTTCTCATAGTCATCTGGTTCTATGAAAAACAGTCTCGCGAAACGTTGCGGATGTTCAAGAATGCTGCGTCGCTATGGCAGCAGGACCGATGGAAAGCAGTAATCGCAAGTTTGCTGAATCTGGCATTGAATTTTACGTTTGTCTTTCTGTTTCCTGATGGCTATAAACTTGATGGCGTGATACTTGCGACTCTTCTTTCTGATATCCTCGTTCAGATGCCATGGGAATCCTACGCCGTTTTCTCTGCGTTTTTTGACAAGGAGAAGGCATGGAAGTACTGGCGAAACCAAATCGTCTATGTAATGCTTTTCGTGAGTGTTTGCACGTTGGCTTGGTTTGGTGCTTATCTCATTCCATTAGAAGGAATTGCGGGGCTTGTCGTGAAAGGCATAGTATCTGCGATCATTTCTTTCTGCTTTGTTTTGGCTATTTTCCGCAATGATGTCATTGAAATGCTGAAGACAGTGCTGAAGCGGAAAAAGTCATGATGCTTAGGTGACCACCTGGATATTATCTGAACGGCGAGGTCCTGTCCACAAGCGGGAGGGGAATTCGTTGATGTCTTAATTCGGATTCATACATCCCGTTGATGAGTTCCATGGTGACAGTGGCTTCGGACGCGCTTGCGACTGGCTCGCGTTGTTCCTCGATCGCCTGGACGAGATCCCATGCGGCAAAGCGGTTGTTGATGATGAAGTACCTGTTGACTCCTGAATCGGGCATCAGTGTAAAATCAAGCGGCACTGCTCCTGGAATTTCACGCGTCTCATTTAACGGAATGTCTTCATAATGTGCCTCGTCCTCAGGCGGGTAGGGCGACGGTGTGAAGCGTAGTGCGCGGACACTGTCGTATCTCATGCTCAGGCAACCTTCTGTACCTGCAATGGTCACGCCCATGCGGACGGTTTCCTTGAAAAGACCACGCCGTGATTCGAAGATCCCTCGGACGCCTTCAGGAAAGGCGAATGTGCTGAACAAGTCCGTCCCTGCCACGATGCCAAGCGGCTCCGTGGTTTCCATGCGGTCTGTCCGTTTGAGCGGAGCACCTTCTTGCGTAATCTCGGCATAGACGGATGTCGGATGGCCGAAAAGGAAACAGCCAACATCAAGGATGTGCGTCCCAAGGACAAGAAGGTCTTCGCCTCCGCCGCGGTTGTCCTCTTTCCCACGGCCATAGAAGGTTAGCGGACGGCCGATTTTCCCTTGCTGTATTAGTTCTTTCATTGTCTTGAATACGAGCGCATAGCGTGCAAGATGCGCCACGCAGACAAAACAGTGGTTTTCACGGGCAAGTCGGACGATTTCATCGGCTTCCTCCAGCGTTGAGACCAATGGTTTTTCGCAGAAAACGCTGATACCTCTGCGCAACGCGGCGCAAATGACTTCAAAATGGTCTCCAGGCAGACGCGAGCAGACATCGATGATGTCAAGTTGCTCATGCTCAAGCATATCCTGCCATGTCGCATAGTGGCGCTTCGCGTCCATTCTGTCCATGCGTTCGGCGAGTTTATCGGTATTTGAATCGGCCAACGCGGCGATTTCGACTTCAGGGAGTCCTTTGAACGCGAAATGCGTGCCGTGTCCGCCGCGCCCTGCGATGGTCGTGTCATAGACGATGCCAACGGTCCTCATGCTTTGGTTTCTCCTTCCTGTTTTGCAAAGAGTTCCTCTCGCCCCGCCTGTGAGGTCGGGCCAAGCGCACGGCCACCATCGACGAGGAAATCCTCTCCAGTGATGTATCCAGCATCATCTGACGCGAGAAATGCCACGAGCGCGGCGATGTCCTGGGGCTTTCCCGTGTGTCCAAGCCAATTGCCATTAGTGGGGTGTGTCTGGCAGTCCTGCGGCAATGTCCCGTCCGCATTCGGTCTCATCCGTTCAATGAGACCAGGCGAGATGCTGTTGACTGTGATTCCGCACTGCCCGACTTCCATGGCGAGCGTCCTTGTGAAGCCGATGATTCCTGCCTTGGCAGCAGAGTAGTCCGCCCAACCAGGCAACCCGCATCTTCCTGCAATCGAGGCGGTATTGATGATTCGCCCATAGCCTGCGGCCATCATGTAGGGCAAAACCGCGCGGACACAGCGCATCGTGCCTAGAACGTTGAGGTTGAAGACAAACTGCCACGTGCTTTCCTCTGACTGAAGGAAATCCGTCCGCTTGTTGATGAGTTGCGCACTGCCGCCTGCATTGTTCACAAGGACATCAATGCGGCCAGTTCTTTGGAAGATGTCCGCGATGACTGCGGCAACCGCCGTCTCATTCTGGCAGACATCCATGCCGATGCCAATTGCCTCATGGCCAATGGCAACCAATTCGTTTGCGACGGCATTCGCACGCTCAAGTGTCATATCGGTCACGACGACATAGAAGCCGTCTTGGGCGAGCCGACGGCAGATGGCGAGGCCGATGCCTCCACCAGCGCCTGTGATGATGGCAACTCTTTTTGATTGCATAACACTTTATTCTCCAAGTGGTTAGTTCGACCTCTTCGAGGTCGGATATCTGTAGTGTTTCTATCCCCCAGGTTTCGCTTCGCTCAACCTGGGGTTACTGTTATTTGACCTCTTCGAGGTCATTGAAAACAAACTAGTTATGCTTAAAATTCCTTCGGTTTGCCATACGTCGTTTTCCTATTGTCTTTGGCTTTTTTTGTGAAATGGGTAGGGGTCATTTCACCAATTGGAGAACTAGTTTAGGATCGGTGGAGGCGATGGGGACAACGCCTGCGCCAAGGCAGAACTTATGGTCCTCGATGACTTCAGTCATTTGGAGTTTCCATACTTCGGCAGGAGCGTTTTCTGGGCGTTTTGCCGTCAGAATGACTGACGCACGAATGGTTTTCGCCTCGGCGGCAACAATGCCCTGCGGGTTGACGAGTGCCGCGTCCAATGTCTCTGCAGGTTCGCCGCTGACTTCAATATGGAATTCTTGTAGTCCTGCTGGCACGACAAAATAGAAATCATGCGCATGACCTCGGAATAGCGAGACAGGCGTATTTGCCAAAAGTCCCCATGGAACTTCGGCTGAGACCTTCACTCCTTGGTTCTTGGGTTTAACAAAGAAAGACACGATACCAGCGTGCTTGGCATCATAGGCAAACGTGAACGGCTCCTCGCCTTTGAAGGAAAACGAGTCCATCAGGTTCCCAGCGGGGTCAAGCAAATCGACATCCGCCTGAAAAGTCTTATTGCCGACTTGGACTGGAGAAAAAACGATAGGGTACTTGCCAGGCGCTGGGAAATAAGCCACAAAAGTGAAACTGCGACGCATCGTCGGATTGCTTGGCTTCTGGGGCTTGACATCGTTCGGGAAAGGCTTGAGCAACTTCATGTTGCAGATTTCTGTCTTGAAAACGCGGAGTTCTGGGCGGGGAGGATTGTTCGCAATGAGTTTTGCAAAGTCCAACTGGCTGCCGTCGGGCAGGGTCACATCGCCGTCAAGTTCGACGATGCCACACCCGACTGAACCGAAGAAATCCATGGGCGACGACTTGCCTGGAGTCAATTTGCAGTTCTTGAAGTGGACGCCCTGCATGTCCTCCTTGACACGCAACTGCGTGAAAGTGAATGAGGTCTTCTCCGCGGCTGTCGCATCGAAGTTGCAGTTTTCAAAAGAAATGTCGAGGCCGTTTGGCTGCTGCTCGGAAATCGCGAGCGCATTGCCCTTGTTTCCCGCGATGTCGCAGTCGATGAATTTGACCGTTCCCTTGACGGGCGTGGAATGACTGCTGGTTATGGAGATGCCTGCACTGTTGTTATTGTGCGAAATGCAGTTCTTGAAAGTGATGGAGAGCGGGACGGTAGTCGCGTCCAACGGTGAGAGATACAGGTCGATGCCGTGGGATGCGTTGTCGTTGAAGATGCAGTGTTCAAAGACATTGTTGATGATTCGGTCCTTGGGCCTGTTCGGCTCGATGTCGATACCCGCCTGTGGTGGCGTGCCGCGTGTCGCGAGGAATTGGCAGTTGCGGACGAGGAGGTCTTCAGCGGAGATGACGCTGATACCCTGGCGGTGGTGGTCGCGGCAGATGAGGTTCTCCAGCAGGATGTTCTTGGAAGCGGGAATGCCGTTGCCACGAACATACACACCATCCCCGCCGCTGCTCTCAAGCGTCAAATCCTTGACTGTGATATTTTCCGCGCCTGAAATGTTGACTGTATGGCGCCATTCCGCCCATTCATAGCGTGTGGTGTCCTGATAGTCCTTCTTGTGCATCCGCAGTGTCGCCTTGCCTTCGCCGCGAAATACAACGTCCTTGACTTTGACAAAGTTGACGAGAGACTCGCTGCGGCCTTTGAAGGCATCCTTGAGCGCCTCGATGACAACGCCGTCCTGCAAGACGACTTCCGTGTTCGAGCGGACTTGAAGCGGCGTCACAATCCACGGCGAGCCGACGTTGTCGATGATGACTTTTTTCGCGCCCGAGTCAAGTGCCGCCTGGAGGCATTGGGTCGCATTGTTTTTGTCAAAGCCGAATGATGAAGCAGTGACGACATCAGACGCGGCATGGATGATGGTCGTGAATAGCAGGGCGACGATGAATGGTAGACGTTGGATTATCATGTTTTTCCTTGAGGCACAGTGTTTCTTTGATCACAAAGTGGCGAGTCTAAAATCACTTGAGAATTTTGTCAGGATCGATTTTGTCTATGTTTGCGAAGACCTTTTCAATGGCGACGGCGACCTTGGCTGCCAG
>JAGCTA010000299.1 GCA_017963875.1 Victivallales bacterium
CGACAGAAAATGCGTTGTGCTGGTGCCCCGCCAGCACAGAGTAAAATTCACGGATTCAGGTTCAAGACAAAGCACGCGCCGTCTGACTTGAAGTCGGAGACGATGTAGTTCCAGCATGGATTGTGAACCAGCGGCTCAAGGGAGTCAACGCTTCGTCCACCGCATCGCAGGTTGAAGGTGCTGTAACTGCATTTTTGCTGAAGGTCAGCCTGCTTTTTCCGCCTATTCTTGCCTTGAAGATTCTCGTCACCATAAGGAGCGGTTTTCACATGGCCGAACAAGTCGAGCACGGGAGGAGCGCCGAATGTGTTCTCAGCCGCATCCATGGGGACAAGCATGTCTCCCTCAATACGGAATGGCCTCCAGCAGGAGGCGATGATAAACGTGGACTGCGGATCATCCATCAGTGCCTTGAGACTGCCTTTTCCCTTGGTGCAGACAAGCGTCGGAGTAAAGTGGGAACGGTAGTGTCCGCATAAATACAGCAGATGATTGAAGGCAGCATCAAGCGTCATCTTGTCATCCGCCATGTTGATCATCT
Organism: Victivallales bacterium; assembly: GCA_017963875.1. Next base: position 542 of record JAGCTA010000299.1, read on the forward strand.
CGTGTGGGGGCCTGTCGTTTCTCCGACAGACGCTGAACCATTTCCGCCCCTCATAGAATTCGGCGGTTAGCGGTTTGCCGTCATCATCAACGGGCATGGACTCATCGCCTGAAGCCCCGCAGATGCAAAGATCTCCTGGCTGCAGCAATTCCTCCGGCTTGGCGTTTTTCCAGACTTCGAAAAAGGTATCACCGTGGCCTACCAGCAGCTCTGGCGTCCAGCCTTTATAGGGAATAAAACAGACCTTGTCATCAGGCCTCATGAACTCGCACCATCCCTGGTAGGGCTCGGTGTGCCAGACAAAGCGATCGTTAATACAGATGACATTCGGCCCCCTGCGAGAAAGGCGCTTGTTGCTTGTTTCAAACCAGTCCATTGTTGCCTCCATTATTTGTGCTGTTGTTTCATTTTCAGTGCCATTGTCGCGTACATGCCGTGCTCTGGGAGCTCTCCCGTACGTTGCCACAGATCGCCAATCACCTCGGCAAGTTTCAGGATAGGCGTAATCAAATGTCCAATAAGCCCCATCGGCAGAATCACTACGAAAAAGAAAATGTGTGGTATTGTCTTCATTTTTCCTTGAGATTCACCATTGTACATTTGTGGAATATTCCTCTTTGATGATGACAATTATGTTTTATTGTGTGGCTACTGTGATTGTCATAATTTCTTACTAGCTTTTGGATCATTCTCAAAAAGTGTGTATTTAGGAAAGAACTTGAGATTGACAGTTCCGCAGGAGCCATGTCTGTGCTTTGCGATGTTGAGTTCTGCGGAGAGTGGTTCATTATGACAACGATGAAGAATGGCAATGATGTCTGCAATTTGCTCAACTCCCCCTGATTCGCGGATACTGGAAAGATTCGGTTTTACTTGGCAATCCGCTTGCCGAGACAACTGAGCCAAAACAATAACCGGGATGGTTAATTCTCTGGCCATAGCCTTGAGCGAATTTGAAATCGCAGTAATCTCGCATTCGCGACTGGCACAGCAGCTCCCTCGAGAATCCCTAATAAGTTGCAAATAGTCAATGAAAATCGCCTTCACACCATATTGACTGCGCATCAGCCGTGCCTTGGCACGGAGTTCAGAAATATCCATTTCTCCCGTGTCGTCAATGACGATTTGGGCCTCATGGATTCGATTTGACGCATCTAGCACTTTACACCATTGTTCTCCCGATACTTGGTTTTTCCAGAAGTCTGTGATGCTGATTCGCGTAAGGCTGGAAAGCATTCGGATGATGACTGCCCGAGTGGACATCTCGAATGAGAAGATGCCTACTGGAGTGCGTGCATTGCCTAGAGCGATATTGGTGGCGATGTTCAGCATCAGAGAAGTCTTTCCGACAGAAGGACGCGATGCAAGCACGAACAAATCGCCGGGCTGGAGTCCCAAGATATTTTCATCGAAATCGAACCCTGTGCGGAGCCCGACTGCGGAAGGGGCACCTTGGGTGAGTTTTTGCAGATGCTTTACTGTCTCCAGTACCGGGTTACGCGTCAACAATTCATTTGGGTCATCAAAACAAGTGTTTTCTGCTTTTTCTTGTTTGCAACCATTCCGCTCGGCAGAAGCCCTTTCTTGTTTTTTTGTTCTCATTTTCTCAACTCCGTCTTTACACGATTTTGTCATTGTTGTTTTGAAGGATTCACTCAAAACCCATATAATTGCTTATGATTGTTTATTCTCCATTCTGTTGTGCCTCTCCATTATAACAAGTGGAAATTGCATTCTGTCAACCAAAACAAATCATTTTCCAATAAAATAGTTCAGCCCCCTGTACAGAAAACGTCCATGCTAACAGAAATCTTTACTGCTCACAATCGAATTCAGGGCATGCCATAGACAAGGCGTGTCCAATGGTGTAAATTATGGATGTGCAAACAAAAGAACCCATAGGAGAGCAAAATGGCGAGTGATATCAACAAGATGACGCGGCTGCTGAAGCTGGTGTCCATGCTGCGCAAGAACAGTTTCCCGAACCACACGACCTTGGAAAAGGAGCTGCGGGCCTTGGACGCCACGGGGCAGTTCAAGATTTCCCAGAAGACCATCCAGCGGGATGTGCTGTACCTCCAGGCGGA
>JAGCTA010000300.1 GCA_017963875.1 Victivallales bacterium
GCAAGTCAAGGCCGCGTCAAAGCTCAGACTTTCTTGAGACAGGGTAAATGCGCCTCCTCCGCTTTGTAAAAGTAAATGCACAGGAATACAGGATTGGGGGTGCGTTTACTTTTTCAATTGGCACAAGTAATTTTATCATATTTTATCACCATCGCGGCTCTTGATTTTTATTGAAAAAGTTGTATATTTTTTTATGTGTCTTGATAAAACGTTGTATCCTGTGATCTAAAACTAACAATGCCTGCGTCCGTCTCCTCCCATCCCACCAAGCTGATAGACATTGCCCGTCAGGCAGGCGTGACTCCTGCGGTTGTTTCCCATGTGCTGAACAACCGCCAGTCAACCATTCGCGTCAGTGCCCAGAAGCGTGAGGCGATTCTGGCTATTGCGAAGAAGATGGAGTATCTGCCTGACATCAATGCCCGTGCTCTTCGCGGCGGGGCCACGGGGATGCTTGGCGTGTTCATCGATTCTCAGGCGCCGCAGATCATGTTCCAGCTCATCCAGTCTCTGGAAGTCCATTCGAGCGGCATCGGCAAACGTCTTCTCATCGGCGAAAGCCATGAAAATCTGGAGACGATGATAAAGAGCTTCAGGCAGATGAACCTTTATGGCGTCGATGGCTTCATCATCATCTCGCATGACTATCCTGACATGAACAGGGAAATTGCCGACTTTTTCGCCCATTCGCCTCGCACGGTGTTCATCGGCAAGCCGTTCATACCTGGATGCACCCATGTCATTCCCGAGCTGGGGAATGGAATCCGCGAGGCCATAAGCCATCTTCTGGAGAGGGGGCGCCGCAGAATCGCCAAAATCACGCTCAAAGATGCCAAGGACTGTGACGTGCTGGAGCAAAACGAGGTCTTTGTCTCCGAATCCCCTGATGGAGGAGAACTGCTCGTCCCCGTAAAATACCCCAAAGTGTCCTTTGACGACTTGCGTCTGGAACTGCGCCAGGTCATCCAGGACATTGTCGTTCCGAGGAAGGTGGACGCCATCATCGCCATCAACGACACGGTGGCTCTGCTGATCTACCACGAGCTTCTGCGCATCGGGCTTCGGGTCCCCGATGACGTGGCTCTGGTAGGCCATGACAATCTTCCCGTCTCGCAATGCATGTTGCCTCGCCTGACCACCATAGACATGGACATGGACAAGGTCGCCGCCGAGGCTGTGAACGCCATGTCGCAGTTGATGCAGAACGGCACGGCGAATCCCGCGTCAGTGTTCGTTCCGTCCAGGCTCGTCATTCGAGAATCAACCTGATTTTTCCCCCTATCCATCTCCGCATAACAACAACAAGAAAAGAAAGGAACAAAGGAAAATGAAACGCACTTTCACCCTGATTGAATTGCTGGTTGTCATCGCCATCATTGCGATTCTGGCGGCCATGCTGCTTCCGGCCCTGAGCAAAGCCCGCATGAAGGCACGCACCATTGCCTGTACATCCAACGTCAAGCAGATCGGAACTGCCCTGATGATGTACAAGAATGACAACGCGGACCGCTGCCCCTACTGGGCCCATGCTCTGCACCGTATGGCAGGTGCGGGCAACGGCAGCGCCGCCAATATCAACGAGGCCAAACCATGGCAGCAGGCGGCATACGACTACATCGGCAATGTGAATACCTTCCATTGCCCCGGCAACGCAGAATTGAATGGTGACCAATATGGCTGGTACATAGACAACTGGAATTTTTCCAAGGGCTCAGGTAGCTACCTCAAGCCGAATTATGGCTACAACGAAAACGCCCAGAGATTCTGCTGGTCCATGAGCATTATCAAACGCCCCAGCGAAAGCATGGAGATGGCTGACAGCCGCGACGTGTTAATCGGCAACGTCAGCACGGACTATGCGAACGGGGGCGGCCTGGACCCCAATGGCTATTTCTATCGCGTTCTGACCTGCGATACGCGTGCAACAATCACCGTGGGGAATTATCAGAACACCGCTGTCCATGGCGGCAGCGTGAATGTTGAATTCTTCGATGGCCATGTCGAACTGCGTAAATGGCAGTCCGTTCGCTGGCACGGGCTGGGCGGCAACCTGCGCTATCAGGAGAACGAGGTCAGCCAATAATTCCAAGTTGTATTGGGATAAGCAGACATCCACAACATATCAGACGGGCGCAAACACTACTAGCCGAATATCCCGATAGTTCTTGGAAGAAAGAGAGCATGATGAAAAAATGGTTTCTAATGCTGCTGTCGTTGTCGTGCTTGTGCATGGCGCAGGAGAATTTATGGCCCGACAGGGAGTTTGACGCAACAGGCGTGAATACCGAGGCCCATTCTGGTGAAAAGGCGGGGTATTTCACCGTGTCGAAGCAGACAAATTGGGCTTCCTTTCGTCCAACGACACTGAAGGTCGAACCATACGCCGTCTATCGGGCGACAGCTTGGGTCAAGTGTGAAAAAGGCAGCGATGGAAGCATTCATGCGCTCTTCACCTACGGATGGAATTCCTTCGGCTGGGATTTCCAGTTCAGAGCGCCGCTGAAGCCGGACGGCGAATGGCATCAGGTCAGCGTGGATTTCTGGGGGCCTGATGAGCGGCATGACTTCCTCCCGCTGATCGCCGAAGGAAGCAGCCACGTGAAGGCCTGGATTGACGAGCTGGAAATCGTGAAAATCAAGTCTGGAGCCGACCACATCGCGCAATTGCAGAAACTAGCCAGGCCCACGAGCTACATGGCGCGTCTGCTGGCGCGCTTCTACCAGAGGCAAGGCGATTTGAAGGCATTGAAAAAGATGGCCGCCGATACAGACCCGATTTCCCGTGCAGACATCGACTGCCTGATTGTCCGTCATAAGATGGACCCAGACAACGATTTGGACTATATCGCGGACATGATCGCCAACGGCGGCATATGCACCCCCCGGGGACCCCAGGTATTAAAGGAACTGCTGGCGTCGCTCTCTTTTGAGCAGCGGGCCACAGTGCTTGCCCGGGCCTTCTTGAAAGGCGGAAACAGCGCATCTGCGCACAAGGCGTGGGATGTGGCGGTCGGCGACCTGAAGATAACAGGGCAGTTGCGTGTGTCAGAGTTCGCAACCAGGATGGCGAAACTGGACACGCTGAGCCAGATGTTCCAAGAGGCGGAAGAAAAGAAACTCCTGCCACAGGATGTGGCGGCGACGTGGTATCGGCTCTGCTATCGCATTCTCATGGATTTTGAGCGGAAACGCGCGAATCTGGGGCGGCGCGTCGTAAAGATTGACGGCGTGGCGCTGCGGGCGGACACGCATGTTATCGTCCTTCCGGAGGAGCCGACGCCGTCGGAGCAATTCGCGGCGAAGGATCTCGCCTATCATCTGGAAGAGATGACCGGCCAGTCATTGGAGATTCTGGTCGGGCCGGGGAATCTCCGCCAATATCCGATTTTCATCGGGCGGAATCGCCTGCTGGAAAAATACGGGTTCACGGTCGACTACGAGAGACTGGGGCTTGAGGGCATCCACGTGGAAAGCAACCCCCAGAACCATGCGTTGCTGCTGGGCGGCGGCCAGAGGGGCGTGATGTATTCCGTCTATACACTGCTGGATGACTTTCTGGGATGCCGCTGGTTCACAACCGACTGCTCCTACATCCCGAAAGCAGCTGAGACCGTGGAGCTGAAGAATCTGAAAAAAGTCTTTGTGCCCTATCTTGAGCAAAGGGATGCCAACTACACCTGCAACCGCCCGCCTGAATTCGGCGTGCGCAACAAGATGAACGGCGAGTCGATTCGAGCTGGTGACAAGTGGGGAGGGCACATCAAATACTGCGGTTTCGTACACACCTTCGACAAGCTCGTGCCCTCTGCCGTCTATGCGGCGGAGCATCCTGAATACTATTCGGAAATCAAC
>JAGCTA010000301.1 GCA_017963875.1 Victivallales bacterium
AACGATATTGATTACGCGAGGGAAATTTCGGATATTGTTACGCTTGGTGAAAAAATATCGATGCAAAGTGAGTATCCAACAAGGGCTTCAAAACACACATTAACATTTTAATCACAAACACAATGATGATAATCATTACAAAACTAGTAATCTCATTCATTATCACAATCTAAATAGAGGACAACAAGATGCAAACAGAACTTCACAATGTTGAATACAAGCGAGAACTCATCCCCGAGTTGGAGCGTGAGGTCGTGGCTTATCTGAACTGCCGCCTGGGCGGAACGATTTTCATTGGTGTCAATAACGATGGCAGCATCTATGGGGTCAAGAACGTTGACCAGACTGCCCAGACCATCAAGAACCGTCTGCGCGACAATATCCGTCCATCCTGCCTTGGCCTTTTCGACGTTCTGACACTTGAGAAGGACGGGAAACACTACATTCGCCTTGATGTCGCCAGTGGCCTTGAAAAGCCCTATTACCTGCGAAAACTCGGGATGTGCCCGGAAGGTTGTTCCATTCGTATTGGGACAGCCATTGAATCATTGAGCCAGGAACAAATCGAGAGGCTCTATGCCAGGCGGCTCAGAAACAGCCTCCATGATATGCTTTCCCCGCGTAATGACTTGACATTCACAGACTTGAAAATCTACTACAGCGGCAGAGGGATTGTCCTGAACGACAGTTTCCTGAAGACGCTTGAATTCCTGACGTCAGACGGAAAGTTAAACTTTGCAGCCTATCTGATGGCAGACGAAAACGGCAATTCCGTCAAGTTTGCCAAGTATGCGGGAACGGACCGTGCCACCCTGATAGAGAATGATGACTACGGGCAGTGCTCACTTGTCAAGTCGTTCTACCAGCTTGAGACACGTCTTAAAGGAGAAAACAAGACATTCGCGAAAATCACTTTCGGACGGCGTCTTGAAAGGAAACTTGTTGATACGGAAGCACTGCGTGAAGCTGTCTTGAACGCCCTTCTTCACAATGACTATGCCTACGGAGGAACGCCTAAAGTCGAAATGTTCGATGACCGTATTGAGGTGACCTCTTCAGGAACGCTGCCTCCAGGCGTCACCAGGGAGGATTTCCTTGCAGGCACGTCAAGTCCCCGCAACAAGGAGTTGATGCGCATTTTCCATGATCTTGGAATCGTCGAATCCCTTGGTTCTGGACTGCCACGCATACTGAAGAAATATCCCGAAAGTATCATTGATATCAGGGAAAGCTACATTCGCCTTACCTTCCCGTTCGCCAATGGCTACAGACAGGCAGATGATTCGGAGATTGCCGACAATGCGAATCTTGGTTCTCCGTCTCTTACATCTAATGTTGAAGGTCGGGATAAAAAGGTCGGGATAAACGCAAATACCACCGTCGAAGGTCGGGATAAAAAGGTCGGGATAAACGCAAATTCCACTATCGAAGGTCGGGATAAAAAGGTCGGGATAAACGCAAATTCCACTATCGAAGGTCGGAATAAAAAGGTCGGGATAAAAAACACTTCTTCCAAGGACATAGGAAAGACCGCCGAGCGTTTGCTTGAATTGTTGAAAGAATACCCTCACATGACAATTCCCGCTGTCGCCAATGTCCTTGGTATCGTTCCACGTGTTGCGGAACGATATATCAGAAATCTCAAGAACGAGGGAAAACTCAAACGGGTAGGTTCTAGAAAAACAGGTTTTTGGCAGGTTATTTGTTAGGGTGTGCTCTAAAGAGTCCTTGAAATGAAAAGACAATGCAGACAATTACCTCCAGAAAACTATATAGCAAACTGAACTCGTTCATGGAAACGATGCGGTTCATCGAGGAATGGGGAAGCGGCCTGCGTCGTGTCAACAAGGTCTTCGCTGACTATGGTCTTCAGAACATCTCGTTGGAAGATGCGGGCTTCGCCGTCAAAATGAATGTGTATCGTGTGACAAAAACAGGGGGAGAGGGAGTAAAAACAGATTCAATATCTAAAAAAACAGAAGGATGATGGACTAAATGATGGACTAAATAAAAGAATAAATAATGTATATAATGTCATACTTGGGAATCCAGGAATAAGAACGCCAGCAATCACAGCCAAAACAGGCAAAAGCATTGCCACTGTCGAACGTGCTGTTTCTGAATTGAAGAAGCAGGGAAAAATCGAGTTCCGTGGGGCTCCAAAGACTGGCGGATATTACTGCAAGGATGAGCCTCTTGCCTAATTCACCCATCACAACCAAGACACAATCAAAGGAGTAACAATCATGAAAATCCTGATTCTGCAAGGTTCACCCCGTGCAACGGGAAACACCGCCTGGATGGCGGAGGAATTCAAGAAGGCCGCCGAGGCGGCAGGGCATGACGTGACGCTTGTCAACGTTGCACACAAGAAAATCGCAGGCTGTCTTGCCTGCGAATACTGCCACGGCAAAGGCAACGGCGTATGTATCCAGAAGGACGACATGCAGGAAATCTACCCGCTTCTCGCCGACGCCGAATGCCTCGTCCTGGCTTCTCCAATCTACTATTTCACGATGAGCGCCCAGATCCAGGCTGCAATCCAGCGTTTCTACTGCATCGAGAAGCCGTCCAAGGTGCGAAAGACCGCTCTGCTTCTTTCCTCCTATTCGCCTGGTGTCTATGATGGCGCGGTCGCCGAATAC